>JAYVXS010000356.1:0-2883 GCA_043784965.1 Bdellovibrionales bacterium | reverse complement strand
GACGCAATTTTCATGTAACGTCCAGATTGAGGATGACGGTGGAGAGGACAAAAAAAGTAGTCACTTTCGCATGGTCATGTCGAATGCCACGGTCGATGCCGCCAATCGGCATTCGCTTTGTCACCGGTTCATTTCTTGAAGCCGTACTAATAAGCGTTTTCACTGCGACCGTCGCGACATGGTGGCCCTCTTTGCGGGCCTCAAAAATGTCGATTATCGATGCGCTAAAAAGAAATATATAGGTTTAGCTACTTATTCAGTCGTCTAAGATGTTCTTCGCTCCACCAAAGATTTGAAAAGGAGGACTCTTCATTTTTTGAAGTGATCCTCTGAATGGTCGAATTCGTAGTCCGAGGATTGAGGGCCAGATCGTGGGCTAACTTTAAAGTGGCAGCTTCAATTTCAAAGCGCGAAAATACTTGATCGACAAGATTCATGTCAGCCGCTTCATAAGCTGAGAAATTTTGAGAACAGAGCAGAGACCGACGAGCTTGAGATAGCGAGATCCGGCTTGCAAGTCTTACCCCCCCACCCCATCCAAAACTCAAGCCTTGTTTTGATTGCCAAAATCCAAAATAAGCATCAGCTCGTGAATAGATAATATCAAAGCATGATAAAAGCTCAAGGCCACCACCCAAACAGTCCCCATTTACTAAAGCAATTTTAACTAATTTTAGAGAGTTAAATTTTTTGAGAATCGCTGAGATCTCGCGGTTGATTTTTATCCCGGCGGCCTTACTCTTTAAAGATCGATAGAATTTAAGGTTGCCGCCGCTACAGAAGAAGCGATCAACACCAGTAAAGATGAGGACCTTTATCTTGGATTTTGACGCGCTCAAATCTTTTATTAGATGCTCGAGCTCGCGGGCGGTCTCAATGCCAAAAGAATTGCCCGATTTAGTGTCGTTCAAAGTGAGCTGAATGATTTCGTCCGTAATATTTTGGCATTCAAATTTCTGAAACATTTAAAATTAAAGTCCCCCAATGAGTCCAGATTTTGATAAAAATTCAACGCCAACACCACGGCCACCGTTCACACCAGAGTCAGAACACCAAACAACTTTAGCTGGCATAGCGTAGGATTTCCGAACCTCATCAAGTGTAATATGAACTTTAAGCTGATCTCCCTTTTTTACGGTCGAACTACCGACAAGCTCAATATATGCACCACCTTTTGAAAGATTAAAAAGAATGCTGGTGACCTTCGGTCGATAGCCGTCGCCCCATTCAACATCTGCAGACATAACGGTGTCGTACCTACGGTGTATTCTCTGGTAGACATTGTGCGCATTTAGAAATTTTCGAATAATTCCTTGCAAGTCTTTCACGACAAATGGTTTTTCTAAGAACACTATGTTTTGCATATTTTGAAGTTCTCTTACTGAGTCGACACTTTCAATTTTTGAAGTTACTAAGATTGGCCCTGTATATGCGGCAGCTCGCAAGGACAATACACTGGCTCTAACTTCTCTAGTATAGTTAGCCACATTCATTATGACTAAACTTGAGTTTGGGTCCAGTACTGTGCTTAGACCTTGTGGTCGTACACTTAAAAATCGCATATCGCCAAGTTCAGTGACCAAGGGATCGATTTTCTTTTTAAGAATAAAGTTTTCTTCTTCAGAAGTGCTTGCTAGGACTATACGGTGGCTCATAGTAACGCTCCCTTTTTCGCTAAACACATTTCGGTTAACTGAGCTAAGCTTGAAAAGCACATTCGTGGGGCCTTTTGAGAGTAGTCGCTAGCGAGTGCAGTATCACTTGCCCAAAGGTCCGTACCTATTGCGACTTCTAGACGAGAGGAGAAGTGAAAAACTCCGGAAGATTTACTGCAGCCCCACCGAGTTTCATTTTGAACTCCCATTTGATTTAAGAGAGCAGAAAATAGCCTGAGGCGAGCGCGTTCGCTTGGAATCACGCGGCCGCCAAGCATCTCATCAACGCTAATTGCCTCGCCGGCTTGCTCCAAAAGGGCCGTTTCAATATCTTTTCGAAAGCTTTTAGAGGCAATCAAAGCTTCATAAGCAATGGTCACATCGGATTGAGATTTGCACGTCTGTAAATTACAGGTCATTTTCTGCAAAGCGCCCATCCATCTAAGATCAAGTGAGCTCATCTTTTGCAAGTCTGCTTTCAATTTTTGATCAGAAAGCTTTTCACTATAACCTACGGCCGCCAACAGGCGTGTTCTGGTTTGGATAAGTATCGGCGAAGACTCGAGGTCAAGATCAAAGTTATTTTTGAATAGCGAGGTCGCTTGCATAAAGGCATCTTTCAATAGCTGAAGGCTTGAAATAGACATTTCTGCGGTCGGGAGTGGTTTGATTTTCAAAGCCTTGAATGTCTCAACGCGAGACACGAATGTTGAATTTAAAACGCCAAAACTGTTCAAGGCAATGCAATGAGTAGAGGGGGGCGGTGTCACCACTGCACTAATAGAAACTGGCGACTTTAAGGCTCCCATTAGTGCCCTGGCCGCAACCGGATCAGCATAGCTTAAGGTGATTAGGATCACTAGCAACAATGACATCTTTATGTCCCCCTATTCCTTAAATATATCGGAATCCCCGGAACCAAATGAATCTAGATTCATCAAATTAGGCAAAATATTAGATTCTCACTAAAATACAATGGTCATCACCTCATTGATTAGGTTCACGTATTAGCTGTTCCAAAATAAATGTCTACGCAAAAGATCGCCTAAATCTGACCAACTTTAATCAGATCCTTATCGCTCAAGATTAACAAATTCTCGCTTTTGCAGCCAAATCCGAAAAAAAACGAGCCTTAACCCGGATATTTCATCAGATTTCTGTTGCAATCGCCGCTTCGCTAGTCTGGGCGCTTCGCTCCTGGCGTTTTCGAGACCTTTTCATTGCGACA
>JAYVXS010000355.1:0-2883 GCA_043784965.1 Bdellovibrionales bacterium | reverse complement strand
AAACCTGCTTCAAAAATTTGACTAGCCATTAAATTGCCTTGAAAGCAAAAAAAGTTTGGCGGATTGGCTTGAGCCCGAGAAAACAGAATGCTTGCAAGTAAAAAAACAATAAATTTGGTCATTAATAAATTATAGTTTAGAAGTGGCAGTCATTCATTAAGAATAGCTGTCCAAATGCAAAACAAGACCTTCGAACGAGCGGGGTTCTCTCTTGTTTTGGGCATTCTATCTGGCCGGTGTCCAATGCCTTTGAATTTCACCTTGAATGGATTCATTTTTGATTTGAACGCTCAGCGAATGATCTTGATGAACAATTCCCCAGTCATTATTTCGCTCTAGTGCATCGGCAAGTTTATTCAAAAAATCAGCTTTGAATGAATAAATTTCGATCTTTTGAAACTGAAAGATTTCAGCTACTTGCATTTCTTGCAGCCACAGTCTGGGATCTTTGTAGGTATAGACTTTAACGTGTGTAGCGGCCTTTGAGGCCATATGCAGACGCTTGACGCCGGGATTTCCAATCTCGATCCAAAGCTTAAGGCCTCCGCGCGGCTCCGGTATGCTCAATGGCGGCTGGTCTGGATCGCCAAGCCCTTGTGCAGAAAACTCAAGTCCAGGCTGTAAGTTGAGCACAAAGGCAAGTGCTCTGGTCATTAAGTAAAGTGGTGATTCTGAAGGATGCATCGCCAAGCGAAAGTCTGTCGACTCATAAAGTGAGCGGTCAATATCAGAGAGCTCAATCTTAAAGCGGTAGACGGTAGCTTGTAATGCCATTACCAAAGTCTAATCTGAGTTGGCCCTTCCGGCTACATCCAATTTTCTAACGAGATCAGACAAAGGCCCAAATTAGTCCAAATGGATTGTGCCGAACTTAAACTAGGCTAAACTTAAAGTAAGAGTCTAAATCGAAGGAGAGATCATGCGTTTTCTTTTGTTAGTTACCAGCGTACTTTTAGCCACTAATTTTTTATATGCTGCAGACGATAAGCAAGAGGGTTCGGCTGCAAAGCTAATTGAGGTTCAAACCGGGATCGACAATGCGAATCGGGCGATTGCAACTGCAAATGCGGGTAAAGAAGCTATCCAACTTCAGATTAAGGCAGTGGCAGAAAAAATTGACAAATCGGGATGTAGTCGGCGTGGAGACTGCACTACATCAGCCATCATTAGCCCAGCTGATGCAGTGAGAATGGGTAAGGATATTCAGAAGTGGGAACTTGAAATTGAACAGGTTGAAAAATCTGTCGCCTCGCTCAACAAATCAATTATGACCTTAAATCAAACCAGGGACGGCTTGGCAAAGGCTGCTGTCGCTCCAACAGTTCAAAGAGTTACAAGAAACGAACAGAGTATCGACATGCTTAAAAAGCAAATTATGGTGAATTATGAAGGTGTGGTATTAAATACTAAGCTCAACAAATTGAATGATGACCATGCTGATATTAAGAGCCAGTTGAACGTTATTGAAAAAGAAATGGATAATAGCAAGACAGGACTTTATCTGCAGGATAAAATTGGGGCTCTATTAAATTCGCGTCTTTTCTGTAATGCTGTTAAAAATAAATGTTTGGATACAGCGAAGTATGTAATTGAGCGCGAGGGCTTGAAAGAAATCTTTCCGGATATTTCGGATGATAACTCTCGCTCGGGGAAAGAGCAGCGCGACCGTACCTATGACAAAAAACCTACAACAAAATAGGAATTTAATCTTTCACAAGATTTTTCCTTCATTGTTTTAATCGATTTGAAAGAAAGGCCAGACGTTCAGAAACGTTTGGTTTTTTTGCTTTTTTAAGTGTTAACGGGGTAAGCAAAGCTGGTTCGGTCTCAAGTTTCATGCTTATTTTCATTGGCAAAATGTGGGAATCCGGAGCTCAGGGACAGTGAGACTGGCAGACTGGTTTCAGGGGCAGGAGCCGGGGCAGGCGCCGGCTGCGCACGCACAGAAGGCTAGTCGACAAACTAAATAGACGGTCCCACCAATAACCGGGACCGAAACTGAAGAACCGAGATCGGTAGCCGCTGCCCCGAAACTGCCCCCCAAAACCGCCGCCCATACGTATATCTATCTATGATTTCTCTTCTAAAAAATCAAGACTCTTGCCGAAGGTTTCAGCGAGTAGATAAATTGCAAGCATTGCTAGGCTAAAAACAATTCCGGCCAAAATAAGTGCCGAATATTGTGAGCCAAAATGCCCACGCAAAAATAGAAAAGAAAAGTTAAGTGGAATGACAGACGATCTTATAAAGTTAGGAACTGATGTGGCTGCGGTAGAGCGTAGATTGGTGCCAAATTGCTCGGCGGTGAAGGTAATGAGTACAGCCCAATAACCTCCGGTCAGTCCCAAGAAAAAGCAGGCAAGATAAAATAACTTCGTATTGGTACCAACGCCAAAGAGATAAGCCACGATCAATATCGACCCCATGGCGAGACCAACCAAAATGGCTCGCCTTCGACTTTTAAGATATTGGCTGAGTAAGCCACATAAAACATCGCCAAGAGTCATTCCCATCATTCCCCATAAAAGCGACTGACCTGCCGTAACCCCAAAAAGTCCCGCCTCTTTTGAAAGTTCTGGAGAAAAAGTAAATAGAATGCCAGTGATCAGATAGACGGGAATCCCAGCCAGAATGCAGAGTATATAACGTTTGAGACGTGAGCCCGAAAAAAGTAGTTTGAGTTCACCACGGTGTGAATTTTGTTTTGCTTTATTGAATAAACTTGAGTCGACCATGCTAAATCTGGCAAATAAAAGAAGCGCCCCCATGGCTCCGCCAATCATATAGGCTGTTTGCCATTCAAGGTATTGGCCAGATAGAGCTGCGGTGACCGAACCAAGCAAGCCGAGTGCGGCGATAAGCATGGTACCGTAGCCGCGCACC
>JAYVXS010000354.1:0-2891 GCA_043784965.1 Bdellovibrionales bacterium | reverse complement strand
GGATCGCCTGGCGCGCTGGCCTCCAATTTGAGAAAGACCAATAAAAAAATGTTGAATGACTTGCTCCATTAATCGGGGATCAAAACGAGACCACTGGCAAAGTTTGGCAATTTACGGCTCGGTCATTGGTGAGCATGCATTCTGAATGCCGGTATAAGCACGCGACAGTTCCTTAGGCTGGGGAATATGTTCGAGTACTGAGAATCTCATCCGATAACCTCGTCGAAAAATTCTAAAGCTAGGTCCGAGCCAGGTATTCCACGCTCAAGCAAGTCAGCCATCTGACTTTCAACGAAATCAATATTTGCACCCAACTTGATGAGAGCCTTCGCGTGACCTACATCCTTCTGTCTGTGTGCAAAACACTTCATGATCAGCATATCTTCTTTACCTAAAGGTCATTTTTTTTGTATTCATAGTGCCATCAAACGCCATAATTTAGTATGTCGCAAGAATTAATAATAATCATACTTACCAGCTACTTACCAGCTACTTACCAGAATAGTTTTGCGCTTAAAAATTTGATTTTTCTGCAAAAATGACACTTTTAGAAGTAAATTTTAGGCTTTTGCAATCGACATCAGTCATCGACTTCTTATTTCTAATCAACCAGGCTTTGAAGTTGCCCCAATGTTCCTTAAAGCCTTTGATCCAATTCACTGAGCCCATTAATCTTGCTCATCATCACAAACAGTCTGAATTGAGCGTTGAACGGACAAATTCTGCTCGGCTTGATAATTTATTTTCTTTATCCCGTGGTCACGTAGAGTATTTACAAATTCGGATAGCCACGATGGCGTCAGCACTATAACACCTGTGAAATCGAAATTGACCTCTGAACTTTTATGCAAATTTTCATGGTAGGCCCATGCGGCGAGGGCAGCCTCCCTACCCTCGGGTCTTGAAGATAAGAATTGGCCGTATTTTGAGATTTGTAATACAAGCTTCACAACAAATTCCATTCGACAATTGTCAGAGTGCCAGGTGAATTCTTTAAAAGATTTTGCTTTATTTCAAACGACAAATCACCATATTTATAAACTGTATTCGTAGAAAAACAATATAATCGCCGCTTATTTCCGTCCATGGCGCCTTTGACAAATTTAAGGCCGTTGCCGCGCTGTTCGGGGGCACGTCCCGAAATTCTTTCTTCAAATGCCACCCTCATTGCTTCTTCGTAAGATGTTTTTTCTGGCAATTGTTTGCTAAGTGAAGAAATGATACCTTGTCCACGATCCGCAACCAGCAAAAGTATTGTTTCTGATTGAATTGATAGTCCCACCAAACATCCGGGAACATCTGTCCATCTACCAAGATTATGATCAAAACTATTGTTGGCCAATTCACCCAAAATTGCTGAAATTAAAGCCGCTTGATTTTGATCTTTGGTCCAAGTCTCAAGCAATTTGTACCAATGAGGCAACCGGCCCTTTACTTGACTACGATCTTCACAAAACCAAAGGCTCTCCTTAGTGTCAACTTTTAGTTGACCCGTAACCATGAAGTTTTCTACAACTCCTAAAATATCCATAAAATCAAATTCGATCATTAGAACTCCCGACCAGTTACACAAGAGGTCTATTTATTATTACACGATTCTGCAGGTGACAGTAATTAATGTAGCATCATAGCTGTAAATTATGTCAATCCAACGCCCTCATTTCTTGCCCTCAATAAAACTTCGCATTTTTTCGGCAACTTTTTGGGCTACGACCTCAAAAGCAAATCCCATAAATATTTTAGGCAGCGGAAATTTTGCCGCTTGATAGTGCGCCAAAATTGAGACCTCACAGCTCTCGTCTTTATTCCGATCATTGCCCTCATTAATGACATTTTCAAAACCTATAGCGCCGGTCATTCCTTTGAGCTCTCCCCAAACAACTTCGAATTGAATTTCGCTGCGTTTTTCTTCAACCACCAGATCAAGAGCCAATATCATACGGGTTTCAAATCCAAGAGCCGAAATCACTAAAAATAATTGGTTGTTTTTTTCATCAAAAAAAGCGCTCTTAAAATGCGAACTCACTTGCGTGAGTTTGTTAAATTCTTGTGATATTTTAAATGCCGATTCAATTTGCGCATGGACAATTCCAGCACCCTTTACATCAAATGCAATTAGGCCGCCGACTAGATTGGACCGACTGACCGATACCGGTATCATGCGTTCTTCAATCATCTTTCGATGGATGTCTTTCTTATTTCTCCAAAATGGATTTTCACTTTGCGCAGGGTCGGCCGACAAAAATAATTTCAAGGGCTTTTTTTCACGAACAAATCGAAAGGGCTCAGGTGGAAACTTAGAAAATGATTTCTCTTTCGCTGCCGCGACTGCGATCTGAGTCATGGCCAAAAAAACCAATGAAAATATCAAAAAAAATTTTTTAAATAACAACAAAGTCTGTTGATAGGCCTTCGTGCTTGACAGCATGAGCTGAGTCTAGATTAAGTATGCATATGGTCCAAGCAGTAATTCCGCAAATCATAGCTCCATGGAAAAAGAAATTGCCGATGTGGCTCACTTGGGCGCGCATTGCGATGAGTCCGATATTGGTCATCATCTTAAGCTTTCCGAATACAGATTGGAATGGCTGGGGTGCTGCCATCGTATTCACTATCGCCAGTATCACGGATTGGTTTGATGGCGCTCTTGCTCGCAAATACAATGCCGAGAGTACGATGGGCAAATTTATGGATCCAATTGCTGATAAAGTGCTGGTCTCAAGTGTCCTCATTATGCTTCTCCCTATTGGCCGAGTTGATCCCATTATGGTGATCATCATTTTACTTCGTGATATTTTCATTGGCGGCATCAGGTCAGTTGCAGCAGCAGATGGAGTTATCATTTCTGCTAAAAATACTGGCAAATGGAAGACCGCCATGCAGATGACCGG
>JAYVXS010000353.1:0-9491 GCA_043784965.1 Bdellovibrionales bacterium | reverse complement strand
ATTAGCTTTTTGCCCTTATCGGTTAATAAAATCGGCTTTTTGGATCGATCAAAAATCGTCGTCCCGAGCGTCTCCTCCAGCTTTTGGATTTGCATGCTGAGAGTGGGTTGGGTAACAAAGCAAGCCTTGGCAGCCTTTGCAAAATGTCCATTTTTTTGAACTGCAAGAACATATTCTAGCTGGGTTAAAGAAAAATTTAGTTTACTATGCATATCAACCTACCCAGTGGCTCTCAATTGGGAGCGTATTCGTTATTATAGATTTTATCTATCGATATAAATATTATATCGATTTCTATTAAATTGCAAAAGGCGGTATTATAAAAACCGAGAACAGTAAAGCTGATTAAAAAACTTTAAATGGGTAATTTTGCGAAGGAGACATGAAAATGACAACACTAATTAATACTAAGGTCCCGGACTTCAAAGTTCAGGCCTACCATGCGGACGACTTTAAGACGGTGAGCCAAGATGATCTAAAAGGGAAATGGTCGATATTTTTCTTTTATCCGGCTGATTTTACTTTTGTCTGTCCAACAGAACTCGGTGATATGGCAGATAAATACGCAGCCTTTCAAAAGATGGGGGTTGAAGTCTATTCGGTGAGTACGGACACGCATTTTGCTCACAAAGCCTGGCATGATACTTCGGATACCATTAAGAAAATTAAATACCCGATGTTGGCAGATCCGACTGGATTTCTTTCTCGCGCGTTCGGTGTGTACATTGAAGAAGAAGGGCTCGCCTATCGCGGAACTTTTCTAGTGAATCCAGAAGGTCAGATTAAACTTGCCGAAGTAAATGACAATGGAATAGGTCGAAATGCTGATGAGCTGATGAGGAAAGTGCAGGCGGCACAATTTATTGCAACAAATCCATACGAAGTATGCCCTGCCAAATGGCGTCCGGGTGAGCAAACTCTAAAGCCAGGTGTGAATCTTGTGGGTAAAATTTAATATAGGCAAAGAGCCTTAATTTTTTCAATTAAAAAGAAATGGAGTATTTATGTCCAGTCAACTTACGAAAATAGACATTGGAATATCAGCAACGGATCGCACGAAAATCGCAGAGGGTCTATCGAGCTGCCACCGCTTTTTTCGTGGCCCCGAGAATTGAAAGTGAAAAGTATTTATATAAAGTCTTTTTAACTGGCGCACTTATGGGTCTTATTATCTATGGGGTCTATGATTTTACAAATTTGGCCATTCTCAAGAGTTACCCGCTGCCGTTTGCAATAGTTGATGTCTCGTGGGGCACTGTTGCCTTTGGTTTAGTAAGCGTGATCGTTAAGAAAATAAAATAGACCGCTTGTGTAATTAGAAGGATCGATTTCTATTCTACCGTTACGGACTTGGCCAAGTTGCGGGGCTGATCGACATCGTATTCTAAAGCTCTTGCCACATGATACGCCAAGAGTTGAAGTGGAATAACCTCGAGGAGGGGATTTATAAACCACTCAGCCTTTGGCAAAGATAAGTAGTATTCACTTAAGTCCTTTAGTTCTTGGCACTCACCAGTTCCGATTGAGATAATTTTTCCGCCACGGGCTTTGGCCTCTTGAAGATTGCTCAATGTTTTTTCAAAGTGCTTATCTTGTGGGGCCACCATGACAATGAGCATGCGTTCATCAATCAAAGCCAGGGGCCCATGCTTCATTTCGCCAGCAGCATAGCCCTCGGCGTGCATATAGGCGAGTTCTTTGAGTTTGAGTGCGCCCTCCATCGCCAGTGGATAACTGATGCCTCTTCCCATATAGAGAAGGCCTTTGAAGGACTTAAAATGCTTAGCGGCTTCGTTGAAAAATTTGTCGTAAGAAAGAATGCCCTCCATTTGAGAGGGAGCCGCAAGAAGTGCGTATAAATTGTGTTTCTCTTGTTGCTCAGTGATCTGGTCTCTGGCCTTCGCAATTTGCAGAGCTAGAAGATTAAAGACCGCCAGTGTTGCGACAAAAGCCTTTGTGCTGGCAACGCCGATTTCAATGCCGGCATTCAGGTATAGATGACCTTGTGCTTCGCGATCAATACTTGAGTGTTTGACGTTGGTTATGCTCATGGTGATGGCGCCAGCCTGTTTGGCGAGTCTAAGTGCTGCAAGTGTATCGGCGGTCTCGCCACTTTGTGAAACCACGATCACCATCGAGTTTTTTGGAATCACCGGATCGCGGTAACGAAACTCACTGGCAATATCGACTTCAACCGGGACTTTGGCAAAGTTCTCAATGAGGTATTCGCCAACTTGACTGGCATAAAAGCTGGTTCCGCAAGCAATAATAAAAATGCGATCAACTTGACGAAAAACCTCAAGCGTTTTTGCGTGGTCGTTTTTAATATCGATTTTCACCAACTGTTCGTAATTTGCCGCTGAAAACCCAAGACCAGAAAGCTGAACCTGCATTTTCTCAAGATCAATATGAGGGGCCAGCGCACTGGCCACTGCTCGTGGCTCTTCAAAAATTTCTTTGAGCATAAAAGTATCATACCCAGCTTTTTCGATCACCTTGGCATTCCACTCGATCAAATGAGGTTTTTTTTGCACAGGTTTAAATTCGCCGTCAAATACACGAAATGAGTTTTCACGCACTTCAATGCTTTCAAAATCTTCGAGATATAAAATATTTTTGGTATATTCGACTATGGCCTGTACATCGCTGGCAATGACCATTTCATTTTCACCCACGCCTAATATGAGTGGTGGACCATTTTTAAAAGCGACAAGTGTATCAGGTTGATTCTTCCAGACCACAACGATTGAATAGGCGCCGCGAAGCTTTGGCAAAATATTGTGGACTGATTTTAGTAAATTTTTTGTTTTCGAGATATCGCGAGCGATGAGATGGGCGACCAGTTCAGAATCAGTGTCTGAAGAAAATTGAACACCATCTAAAGCCAATCGCTCTTTAATTTCTTGATAATTTTCGATGATGCCGTTGTGAACGAGACTGACGCCGTCGACTGAATGTGGATGCGCATTTCTCTCGCTTGGTACACCATGCGTAGCCCAGCGAGTATGTCCAATACCTACGTGTCCATCAAATTTTTCATTCGCTAATTTTTTTTGCAGAGCTATAAGCTTACCCGAAGCGCGAACAATTTTAAAATTACCATGATCTAAAATGGCAACGCCCGCAGAATCGTACCCGCGGTATTCTAATTTTTTAAGGCCATTAAGGATAACGTCTTTTGGATTGTGAGGGCCCCAATAGCCCACGATGCCACACATTTTTGCCTCTTACTTTATTCTGAAGGTAGATCTGTTGGTAGCTCTTCATCGTCTTTTTTCAGAAACCGATGGGCGACGCCAACTTTATTTTCTTGTCTGCCTCTTGCGATTGCAAAAGATTTTTCAGGAACATCTTTGGTAATTGTTGAGCCACTGGCAATTAACGAATCATTGCCAACTTCAATTGGCGCAACAAATTGAGTATCGCTTCCAACGAAAACACGATCGCCAATTTTGGTGCGATACTTCTTTTTATCCGGAGCATAGTTGCAAGTGATGGTACCACAGCCGATATTAACATCTTCGCCAATACTTGCGTCACCGAGATAAGAAAGATGCCCAGCTTTAGATCTCGCTCCGAATTTTGTCTTTTTAAGCTCAACAAAGTTACCAATGTGAGCTTCAACGCCAATTTCAGTTCCGGGCCTAAGATGAGCATAGGGTCCAATTGAGGCTCTAGCCGCGATAACTGCTTGCTCCATATAAGTCCCAGCTTTTACATGAACTCCATCGTCAATTCGCGTATGGGCAAGGTAACAGTTGGGTTCAAGAACGCAGTAAGCACCGACCTGAGTGCGGCCGCGTAAATAAACTCCTGGATAGAGTACGCTACCAGGGCCGACAAAACACTCATCCTCAACGTAAGTAGTTTTGGGATCGATGAACAATACACCATCAGCCATTAGTTGTTCGCGTTTGCGCTTAAACAATACCCCAGTGGCCAAAGCGAGTTCGCTTTGCGTATTTACTCCAAAGGCCACTTGCGGTTTAGTTTTAATGGCGATCATTTTCTCGCCTTCAGATTTGCAAACTTCTATTATATCAGTTAGGTAAAACTCTTGCTTTGAGTTTTGATTTTTGATCAGGGGCAGATATTCAGTGAGAACTTGAGCTTTGGTGACGTAAATCCCACTGTTTACCTCGCGAATTTTCAAAGTATCGCCTGAGGCGTCACGGGCTTCTACAATCGAATGTAAAGTGCCTTGATGTCTGACAATTCGACCGAGGCTGCCAGGATTTTTTAGCTCGGCGGTTACAACCGCTAGGACGCAGCTACTATCATGAAACTCTGTTAGAATTCTCTCGATGTCTTTTGCAAGGATCAAGGGATGGTCACCATTTAAAATCAGCACGGTCCCTTGAAGAGTTTTTGGCTCTGCAGCTTTGACCGCATCAGCAGTACCAAGTTGCTTGGCTTGAACGAAACAAGTCACACCCATGGGTTCGACTACTTTACGCACCAAACTTTCACCATGACCGAGAACGATGCGAATTTCGCTGGCCCCCGCAGTTTTTGCTGCGTCAATGACCTTTTTTATCATTGGAGCGCCCGCCACAGGATGCAGGACTTTAGGCAAGGGAGACTTCATTCTCGTCCCTTTACCTGCTGCTAAAATAATAACTGAAAATTCTTTTTTTGCCATTGGCCAAGCCTAATCGCAACTCGACAACTAGGTCAAGATTCGAGTAACTTGAAGGCAATGATTTTCTCTCAAGATTGTTGGATAAAAACTTCGATTGGCACTTGTGTATCTATCTGTGCACAGACCGAATTTGCTCGTCTTAAGAATCCTATTATTTTATTAGGTGGCGTTCACGGTGATGAGCCTGAGGGCGTGCATTTGGCCACTGAGACACTAACTTGGCTCCGCTCAGAAGATCAGACGAACTTGGTTGATTGGGTGGTTGTGCCCTGTTTGAACGTCGACGGTTATAATAAGAAGCAAAGAGTAAATGCTAATGGCGTGGATCTGAATCGAAATTTTCCCGCAAAAGATTGGTCGCCCAAATTTGATAAGGATCGCTACTTTCCGGGTAAAAGCCCGGGCACTGAACTTGAGGTTCAAGGGCTCGTCGCTTTAGTGAAGACCCTTCAACCAAGACTGATCATTCATTGTCATTCGTGGGAGCCCTGTATCGTCTACACCGGCAAACGAGGTCGTCGAGATAGTGAAAGGCTTGCGCGCAGCTCAGGCTATCTAGCAAAGCCCGATATCGGATATGCGACGCCTGGTAGCCTAGGGCAATATGGCTGGTTCGATACTTCAGTGCCAGTGATTTGCATTGAAGAGCAGGAGTGTTTAGTTGATTTTGCACCTATTTGGCCACGTTTTGAAAATGCAATGCGAGAAATTTTCACCGATCGTTCAGAACGAATTATAGACTAGGACACTGATGTTTCACGCGATCATTTTTGATTTAGATGATACTTTGCTCGACACCAGTCGACTATTGGTGCCTCAGGCGGAGCGCGAGGCCTGCGCGGCCATGATTGAAGCTGGCCTAAATGGCGACATTGAAGGCTGTCTAAAGCAAAGAAAAAATCTCATTAAGCAAAATGTACGCACACATATTTTTGAAGCTATAATAGGTCAAATTGGACTTAAAGTGAGTTCCAAGGCCTTAGCTGTAGCAGATATTGGCCGAAGGGCCTTTTATGAAAGGGAAGTTGAGAATCATATCTCTCTAGAGCCAGAAGTCCTTCAATTGCTAGAAAGAATGCAGGCGAAGTACGAATTATTTTTGGTAACGGCGGGTTCGCTAAAAACGCAAAAGCAAAAAGTTGAAATTTTGAAAATCGAGAAATTCTTCAAAAAAATAATTTATGTTGATTTGAAGAGCGGCGAAACCAAGTTCAAAGCTTTTGAAGAAGTGAGTCAATTGACTGGGGCTCCAAAGCTTAAAATTCTGAGTGTGGGAGATCGAATTGATACTGATATTGCCGTTGCGAAATCGATCGGCATGAAAGCCTGCTGGGTTGCTCGAGGAGAGTATGCGCAGCTTAAACCGCTTAACCAACTAGAAGAGCCGGACTATCGGGTAGAAAAAGTAGCCGAAATCGAGTTGGTATGTCGACTTTGAAGCCCAGTGTTCTCATCATCTCGCATCCAGAACCCAGCCAAGTCCAATTTGGCGCAGAGTTTTTATCCCATCTAAGCGATTTAAAAGAGAGCCTGGAGTCACATCAATTTCGTGTGGTGATTTATCCGACCCACATCTTTAGAAATAGCGAAAATCTGAAATATTTAGATCTTCTTGAAGAAAAATTGAGTAATAGTCAGAAAATTCTCATTCATGATTGGCATTCACTTGAGTCTACAAAGATTCTTGCCAGAGTTATCAATCAGAGAAATCTCTTTAAAATTTTACCGGATTTTTTAACAGATGAATTCGAACTAAGTGTTCAAGGCGCACTTGCAGAATACGATTTGGATCAGCAAAATCTAAAGCTAGTTGAATTAATTAATGAGCAAAATGAAAACCTCAAGCGGATTTCACAGGAGCTTGAGCTGCGCGTAGAGAAGCGCCAGCAACTTCTTGAGGAGAGTCGCCGTAAGTTGTTGCTAACCAACAAGCGTCAACAATCTCTTCACTTGTGTTTGTTTGCGGTTCATCGTGCCAATTCAATCGCTGAATTAGAGAGTCTCTTAAATGAGGCATTAAAAGAAACATTATCGCTCATTTCGACCAGGATATTTTTCAAGAATTTCGCGAATATTCACGAGCAGCAATTCACCCAGTTTTCATTGCATAAAGCCCCGATAATGAGCGAGCAGCAAATTTTTGGCTTTATCTATTTCATAAGAGATTTGAAATTGCCATTTCAGCGCGATGAGATTTCGTTTTTGGCAAAAGTAATAAAGGCCGTTTCTCTGGCAATCGATCGGCTTACAAAATTAGAGCAAGCCGAAATTTTTAAACAAGAATGGGACGCCACCTTTGACGCGATTTTGGAGCCCGTGAGCTTGGTTGATGAGAGCTATCAAGTGATAAGGGTAAATAAGACATTTGCCGATCAAAGCAATAGTGAGCCCAGTGAAATCATTGGACGAAAATGTTACGAAATCTTTTTGGGCAAAAGGCGGCCTTGTCGAAATTGTCATTTAGGACAAAGCTTTCGTTTGGACCCACTTCGAACGATGCACGGACAAAACTCAGTTTTCGAGGTCTTTAGTCAAAATGTTAGTTTGCCAAATCAGTCTAAGGCCGTTTACGTCAATATGTACAAAGACATCAGCACAAGATTGCGCTTTGAAAGACAAATTGTTGAGAGTGCCAAGATCGCCGAACTCGGCATTATTGGGAGTAGTATAGCGCATGAGCTGAACAATCCAATCGGCGGCATCATTTCATTTTTACAATTGATTAAAATGGACTTAAAGGGCGATGAAAGTTTCTATTCGGATATTGTCGAAATGGAAAAGGGCGCCATTCGCTGTAAAGATATCATTCAAAATCTTTTGGGCTTTACCCGTAAATCAGGCTTAGAGGAGTTTGGTAAAATTGATCTCAAGAAAATGATTTCACAGGTCCTAAAAATAGTTGAAATTCAGACGCGCTCGCAGGGGCTGGTCATTCATACTGAAATGGTAGATGAAGAGACTATAATCAGCGGGCGCAGTACTTTTCTATCGCAAGCACTGCAAGAAATCTTCAGTCAAGGGATGAGCTCATTTAAATCTGAAGAAAATGGAACACTTATTTTTCGCGGCGAGATTTCTCTTAAGTTGATCTCGGATCGCGATTATTTCACAATTGAAATTTATTTTATAAATAAAAAATCATTTAAAAATGCGAGTGATCCGGGACCTCGGATCGAGACCAAAGACGCTACTGGTCTGGGAATGGCATTTGATATAATTCGCGAAAATGGCGGAGAGCTTGAGTTTTTGACCCCCGACGATCATCAGATCCTGGCAAAAATTTCCTTACCGAAAATTTCCTCAAATGAGGATGATTCTCTGCGATCTTAGCTACTTGCCACAGAAATTGAGACTGTTCAATTTTTTCTGAGCATTCAGGGCTAGCATAACTGGATGGCCTGAAACCCGCTCTAGGACCAATTTTTTGACGGGCCACTT
The DNA here is from genome assembly GCA_043784965.1 of Bdellovibrionales bacterium. Classification (GTDB taxonomy): domain Bacteria; phylum Bdellovibrionota; class Bdellovibrionia; order Bdellovibrionales; family JAMPXM01; genus JAYTQQ01. The sequence continues at coordinate 1,411 of JAYVXS010000353.1, read as the reverse complement.
TGATAGCGCCAATAAATCGATTACTATAAAAAGGTAGTCGCGGACTTCTTTGATGGAAGTTTGGAACCCCAGGAAGGGATGCTTTGATGAAGTTGCAAAGAATCTTAATTGTCGATGATGAGTCCTCGCTTCGAACCGCACTTTTTCGCATCCTTGATCGTCAAGGCTATCAAGTTATAACGGCTACCAATTGTAAAGAGGCTGAGCAATTGTCACAAAGTGATTTAGCAATTGACCTTGCGCTCATAGACCTAAAGCTGCCAGATGGTGATGGCATTGATCTGATGCAAACGCTCAAAGCTTTGCATCCAAATATTCAAGTCATTATTTTGACTGGTTTTGGAACCATTGAGACCGCAATCCGCGCCACCCAGTGCGGGGCCTTTCATTTTGTACCGAAACCATTTAATATGGAAGAGCTCAATAGTTTGGTCGGACGAGCTCTGGCACATAAAAGTCTGCAGCAAGAAAATTTGCAGTTGCGATCAGCCCTATCAAAAAAATATCGATTTGATAATATCATCGGACAAAGTGAAGAGATTAGAAAAGTATTGCAAATGGTTGAGCGGGTCGCGGACTCAGATTCAACAGTACTGATTGCTGGGGAAAGCGGAACTGGCAAGGAATTGGTTGCTAAAGCTATTCACTATAATTCGAATCGTGCCAACAAGGCCTTTGTGCCAATAAACTGCGGCGCCATTCCAAGTGAGTTACTTGAGAGCGAATTATTTGGCCACATTAGGGGCGCATTCACCGGTGCGATTGCAAATCGCATCGGAAGATTTGAGCTAGCCAGTGGGGGGACAATATTCTTAGATGAAATCGGTGAATTGAGTTTGAACCTTCAAGTGAAATTATTGCGTGTTTTGCAAGAGCGAAAATTTGAACCTGTGGGCAGCACCAAGACGCAAAATGCCGAGGTACGGGTGATTGCCGCAACAAATGTAAATCTAGAAAAGGCGGTTGCTAAGGGCCAATTCAGAGAAGATCTTTACTATCGATTGAATGTAATTCCGATAACGATCCCGGCACTCAAGCAAAGACGTTCAGATATACCCGTACTGCTTCATCATTTTATCGCACATTTTAACAAAACTAAAAACCGCAATATCAGCGGAATTTCAGCTGAGGCTTTGCAGTGTCTATTTGAATATGCATGGCCAGGTAACATTCGCGAACTTGAAAACTTAGTAGAGCGTTTGGCAATTCTTAAGGGTGAAGGTTTAGTTGATGTTGCTGATTTGCCAGAGCAATACAAGATTTCAGATGAACTCAATTCGGGAACTGCTCTGGGACTAGCGCTTCCTGAGCTTGGAATGGATTTTAATTCTGCAGTTGATGCCTATGAGAATTCCTTGATTATGCAAGCTCTTGAACGCACGGGCTGGAACCGTAACCAAGCCGCGACTCT
>JAYVXS010000352.1:0-2910 GCA_043784965.1 Bdellovibrionales bacterium | reverse complement strand
ACTCTTCAATTCGGCCAATTTCTTAGGTTCAATAAGGTTTTTCACACCTTCATCCTGCCTCGCCCCACTTGATTTTAGGTAATAAACTTGGAAATTTGAAAAAATTTCCCGACGCTGCTAAAGTTTATTAAACTACCCCTGGACTGCAACATTGCCTGAGACCGGGGGGGTGCGCCTGCGCCGAAGTTTGTCACTTTACCTAACATTCGATTTTTAATGGCCTATCCAGATTTTATGTAAATAAACTCGACAAAAAGTTAGTAAGAATAGGCTTGGCACGCTTTGCAGAAGTTAAAATGGACTAACCACGGAGACGCAAATGAAATCTATTTTAAAACAAATTCAAATCTATTTTTTAGTAGCTACCATGTTTAGCCATTCAATAGCATTTGCGGCTCAATCCTATTCACAAGATAAAATTGCGCAAACGAAGATTCAACAGTTCCGTGAAGAATTAAAAAAAAATGGTTACGAGGAAGTTGTTGCGTCCTCGCTTCCAGTTATGACTCGAACAACTGTGCAATTGCCCGACTTTAAATCAACTGACAAAAGTTTTATCTCTCCCACCACGTCCATTGCAGGTCAAAAAATGCGCATTATTAGTCGTTTATACGTGAGAGCCTCTAGTTCCGGCGAACAACCAAAAGAATTTAAAGTTACTCTAGCAAGTTCATTGAGCCCTGGTGTGGAAATTACATCGTCAACGTTCGTTATAGATCCTAAGCAATTGCCTGGCAGCTTTGCTCGCCGTGCAAAAGAACTTACCGCATCGATGGCAAACGATTTAGAAAATTACTTTAATAAGACAGCTTCAAAAGAAGTTAAAAAAACGGAAAACCGGTCTCCAGCCTCTGAAGGACCCGGCGCCGGTATTTTAATTCTCATACCACTATTTTTCGCAGCTGCACTTTTTGCTTGTGAGTTTTTTGTGGTTTCTGCAGTTGTCTTTATCGTTGGTGAAGCAGTTGTTGCAATGGCTGCAATCTTCAATTAAACCCCTGATAAGGTTTTTTTTCTAAGCTCGATTTTCTACATTTGCTCGAGACAAAATTTTATACCAAATTTCATCCTGAAGACTTCGAATTGAATTGCTCGCTTTATTAATCCAGTTGCCACGATCGGGAAATACTGAGACCCGTCAGTTGGTCAGCGTTTTACGACTCGATTTTACAAATTAACCGGGCTTATCATTTCTTTATGGAGCAGACTTTTTAGTTGTGGTATACTGCTCCGATGAAATTGATCAGAGTTATTTTCATTTATACTGTTTTGATGTGTAATTCGGCTTTGGCAGACTCTGCTGTTGCCTTGCAGGCATTGGCTTGGCAAAAATGTCCTCCAAAAAATCCCTTTATTTTCAATGATAAATGCAATACGCAATGTTGCTCCGGCGCGAATTGGGATTTGACGTGCATTGGTTTTGTGGAAAGTGCAAAATTCGCCGCAACTGGGATTCACGATCCTCAATTGCTGGATGGATTCCCTCAAGCTTCTCAAAAATACGGAAGTGCTGTAAGAGCCTTCTTCGCGATGAAACAAGCTGGTAGGATTTTTTACGACATCGATAAAATGCCAATGGGCGCGGCTGTCTACTTTAGTATTGTGGGATTTGAACCTGGTCATATCGCAATTTATTCAGGAAAAAAAGACGCCAATGGAAGTCCACTAATCGTAACCACTGGCGGGCCAACCTGGGGCTCGGGAATTCAAATTGAGTCGTTGTCTGAAATGAGTCAACGTCCTTACTGGAAATTTTTAGGCTGGTCCGCACTTTAGAAAATTTTAGTGGGGAGCCAAAATTACTTGATTTTGCCCTGAGCACGATCGTTTCAAGCTCGCCGGTTTGGCCAGGCCATGAAGATCAGTAGCAAGGTGGTCAACAAAGTTCAGGGTCTCAAAAAGTCCTTTGTCGGCAGTATAGAATCGTTTGATTCTCGACAGTGACTTCGAAGTTTCAGAATATTAAACAGCCCCTTGTGTGTTGCCACAATTAAGTAATTCTCAATCTCTTGAGCTCAGTCGCAAATGTCGAAAATAAGACTATAATATTTACACTATTAGAAAACTGCTTATTCCGCTCCAATTCGTTATTCCAGAGACAAATAAAGAGGTTACTTGCCCGAGACTTGAGTATCACTCACAATATTTGTATTTTGATATAAATCAATAAGTTGACGCGCTGAAAGTCTCATATTAAAAGCTCCTGCTGTGAGACTGGAGGGGTACATGAAAACAACTATCAGCACGAATACGCAATCATCAAAACTGAATGTTACTAGCGCTTCGACAGTCGTAGAGACAGTAGCGAAACCAATTTCAGGGTTTTCGCTTGCGATGATCGCGAACGTGCTTTGGGGGACATCCTTTTTAGCATCAAAATATACTCTTCAATCTTGGGGGCCATTCACGGCTTCGGCGTTAAGATTTGCTATCGCAATTCTTATTATGGGAGTTGCCTTGCCAATCTCGGGATTTAAATTAAATATTCCCAAACGTCGCTCTGAATTTCTCGGCATTATTCTTGTTGGTCTTTCAGGTTTCGGCTTGCTTTATCCTCTGCAATTAAGCGGATTGAAATTGATTTCCTCAGGTCTATCCGCCGCAATCATGCTGACGTCGCCCTTATTTGTGATTGCCCTCAGCGCGATTTTTCTAAAAGAAATGATCTCGTTCAGAAAAATATCCGCCCTCATACTAGGTATTATCGGCGGCTGCGTTTTGATTTTTTCAACCGGGTCTTCGATTTTTGTAACTGGTTCAAATTTTCTGTTGGGAAGCACACTCACTTTAGCAGCGTCGCTCAGTCTTGCTTTATCGGTAATCGCAACGAGAAAGGCCTCTGCAAATCTGGACGCTGCGAATTTAACATTCTGGTCAATGCTATTCGGTTTAGTTTTGATAGCTCCTTTT
>JAYVXS010000351.1:0-2912 GCA_043784965.1 Bdellovibrionales bacterium | reverse complement strand
GTGAACCCAACAACCTGTCCAGTAAAGCACTGTTGGGTCATAGGACCTTTGCGATCATGGCCATTTCGCCGGAATCTCAAAACTTGTAAATCGGCGTCTTTATAAAATGACGTTAAGGGCCAGACCTTAGTTTTATGGACACTTAAAATATTGTCTGCTTAAAATAAGGTATGATATTTTTTACTTTATACCTGGCGATTACTTCGGTACTTGCAGCAAGTTCTCCAATTGAGCCTTTGGTCAAAGTTAAGAACTTTCCCGAGCCCAAATCATTAAATAAAAAAGCCGGCTTTGAAAAAATACAAAATGGACATATTGAGCGAAACTCAGATGTGTATGGTGCTGATAGTTGGGTCAAAGACATATCACTTTCGGGCAAATCCAAGTCAATTCACATTGAATGCATAGTAAATCCTCCAGGTTATTGTGAGACTAGCGATGTCAACAATCCTACTATGCTGAAATCTGGCATACCCTATCGCTATCAAGATGGAAAAAATCAATATCTCGTCATTGCCGGAAAGGGCCGCGAGGATGGCGAGGAATTTATCAGTATTCTCACGGATGAGTTTAAAGAGCTCTGTGCAATTCATATTATCGATAGCTACGGCTCAGTACTTTCCAAATTTTTAAAAAATCCCAGGAACTTTCTGAAGTGGAATGGCCTCTCTTGCGAATTTATTTCTATAGCCAAGAAGACTGACCATTAACACTTATTTAAAAGGCGATGTTTCAATACAATCTTGTGTAAGGGAAATGAACGAAGGAGACTTACGCCAAGTAGCCGGGCTTGTCACTCAGTTGGGCTACGAGTGCTCCGAAGACGAAATAATTGAGCGATTCCGAATTATTCAAGGTTCCGACGGGCATGTGCTCTTCGTTGCCGCGGAAAGTGGATTGGATAAGATCGTTGGATGGATTCATGTTCTTCAATTTCCAACCTTAGAAATGTCGATTTCAACCGAACTCGGGGGGCTTGTAGTCGATTCGTCATTGAGGGGACGAGGGGTTGGACGATTGCTGGTCATGGCAGCTGAGAAATGGAGCTTAAAAAGGGGGATCACTCGCTTGCAATTCACCTCCCAAATGAAAAGAGTCGAAGCCCATGCCTTCTATAAAAAACTTGGATACCAGATTATAAAAAATTCGTTTTACTTCTCAAAAGACCTGGCCGTCGAATAAATTTACTTGTTTCGATGAAGAAATGCACTCGGCATCGTAAAAAGAAAGAAGATAAAAACTTACAAAAATTTCGCTATAAATTGAGTGCCTTTAAAAGCTGGGATTCAGAAGCATCGGCGTTGCCCCGCTAACGCCGATTAGAAGCTTCTATTCAAGATTCTTTTATGAAAAACTAAAAGCCACAATCATCTATGTAATGGCGGCCAGTTTCTGTCAGGAAATATAATCTCAGTGATGTGTAAGAATCAGAGACAGAAGTTATTATGCCTACAGCCAGATTTTGGTTTGACTCAAAGTTGGAGGACGAGACCCCTCCAGAAAAGTTACATCCACTCTGGCTGTCACTACAGGCTCCAATGTGAGGCAAAACAGGGGTTTCAATTGGAAGCGAAACAATTTTTTTACTGTAAACAGCTTTGCCTTCCCATAGAAAGAACTGAAGGTTCGTCGATCTGCCGTCGGGAGATGGATAATACGAAAATTGAAAAGTCGGACGATCACCTTGAGAAGCCATACAAACCTTTGCCCCTCGGGGGAGATCGCTTTTGACTTGTATAAAGTTAAATTCTGAAAAGAGATAGCTCACTATTTTGCGTGTACGTGATGAATTAGTGGCGCCTCCGTATCGATCTAGTCGGTATATGGCTTCATGAAATATGAGAGCTGCCTGGTCGGTAACACTCAAATGACTCCAGATCTCTGCATTTACCAAGATTAAATTATCATCCACATAATTTGCTAATTGTTCGATTTTGCAGCCAACCGGTGTAACCACTTCTGCGGCATCATTAACCGGTGTTAAAACCACATTCTCTGGAATAAGATGAAAAATGCTTCTTACATTGTCTATGAGCGGGAAAAGATGAATTTCTGGTTGATCCATCGTTGACCTTAGATCGTTTTCTAATGACAGTATAATTTGCTCAATATCTCCCGAAAAAGCTTTTATCTTTCGACCGTAGACGATATTGGCCTCGTATAAATCGAGAGTCTGTGCGGAGGTAATTGAACCGGAGGCACCTCGACAAACGACACCTTTTCCACCGCCACCACTGATTGCTCCAGCGTGTGAACTAATTGAAATTAATAATGATAAAGTTACGATCACTGATTTCATATTTACCCCTATAATGTTTATACAGAGCCGTCGTGGCTTCTGACAATATGACTTTCGAGCGATTGTAAGAAAAGAGCTAGATTTAATTTATAAAATAGGTATATTTAATTTTATTAATTTATAACATAAATGTTTTAAAGTTAAGGGTTTTCATGGGTTATAGCGTATTTGATTTCCGAGACTACCGCATTTTTCTTTTGAAAGCATTTGGGGATAAAAGTCAGAGGAAGGGTACAAAATCGCGGGCAGCAAAGTTCATCGGATGCCACACGACCCTCATATCCCAAATTCTTCATGGACAGGTGGTGCCGAATTTAGAACAAGCAGACAAATTAAATCAATTTTTGGAACATGACGAAGAAGAGGGCCATTACTTAATATTACTCGTACAAAAGGCACGAGCCGGCACAAAATCACTGGAACTTTATTTTGAAAAACAGATCGAACAAATTTTAAAAAATCGCCAAATCTTAAAGAAGCGGGTTGGGAAAACAACAAGTATCGCTGCCGAAGATGAGTTGAGATATTATAGCGCCTGGCAATACGCTGCAGTTCATGTGGCTCTCTCCATCCCAGCACTTGGCACCATTGAAAATATATCAAAGAGTCTAAA
>JAYVXS010000350.1:0-9499 GCA_043784965.1 Bdellovibrionales bacterium | reverse complement strand
TAAATCTAAGTAATCCCACCTCACAAATCATTCGCCGACATTCTAATATAAGCGTTTCACTGCAAGATTCAGAACGCGTCGTCGATGTTCGCGGAATGCGCGTGGATGAAGCCATTGGCCAAGTTGAAGTACAACTAGATGCTGCGGCTCTTGCCGGCGAAGAACGCATCAAAATTGTTCATGGGCACGGCACAGAAGCTCTTAAAAAAGCCGTTCGTTCTCATCTGTCGAGAAGTATTTATGTAAAAAAATGGAAGGCCTCCCCTCAAGAAATCGGGGGCGACGGCGTGACTTGGGCCGAGCTTAAGGACTAATAGATCTCTTGTTTATTAATCGATGGGTCTAATCTTGTGCGGCACTTTCTAAAGTGGGAATCTGACATTTGTGCGGCTGATCTTTCCAAATGCCCCATTTAGCCGGCTCAATGAGCTCGGACTCTAAACAAGAGCGAACTTCGCGATGGAGCTTCTCCGTATTCCAGGCCTCATGACTTTCGATGAGCTGCCAAACTAGACTTCCCTTTTCAATTGCGAAGAAAATCCGCCCGCGCCAAACGCTTTGAAAATTAACCCCTGCCATATTCGAATCAATTGTAACATCGCCAGAGAGTTCAATGTCTGCGCATTTATCCTTTTCGCCACACTCAATAAATCCCTTCAAAATGCTCAATAGTCTTAAACTTAAGGGCACGCCCTGCTCCGTCACCCAATGTGCGTTCATTGTCCAGGTGTCTCCAATATTCACCGTGTCTGCAGGCAATGAAATCGGTGGCACAAAATACAAGCTGTTGCTTGAATAGTTTCCTGCCTTTAATATTTTACCCTGTGAATTAAAGCTTACCAACAACTCTTCGCCTATTTCAGGCATTGCAAAATCATGAAGACTAATTAGCCCATCTTTTTTTGAAGTCGTAAGCATTTCGACGAACTCATCCGTCTTGAGAATTTTTGTAATTTCAGCCTTCGCCAAAAACTCAATCGACTCCTCAAGTGTATTGGTAAGCGAGCCCTTCTCAAATACCTCGGTTTTTGAGGCACTATTAAATCGAGTTTTTTCAATTTGCCCAAGATTCGCTTTAAGCCGTAATAAAACTGGCTCGCTCAGTTTAGCTTTCTTAAAGCTTTCAACGCTAAGCCGATTCTCCGGCGGTGAAACTCCCGCGACGGGTTTATGAGCGCAGGCGCCGAAAACAACAAGCATTCCAAATAATAAGTAATTTTTTGACATCCAAAATATTATTTATCTGAAATTGAAATGCTTCAAGCGGAATGCAACGCCGCAGCTATTTGTATCCCTGGACCAACCAAAAAAAGGATAGGGCCAAGTCTTTGTCTGAGTTATTTGTCTGAGTTATTTGTCTGAGTTATTGACACCTGCTTACGCAAATCAGCTACTCTAGTTTGAACTTGCTACCACAAAAAAAACCGTCTCAAATTGAAACAACGAGCCCGATTAGGTCTGGTTTGAGGTCTCCGCCCTGGTCAGACATTTGCTCTCTACTTGGGTAGAGCCTTAAAGCAAGGAACTAAAAACCGGGGAGAATTTATGAGCCAGACTACTGCTACAACACAAAGTAGATTATCTAATCTAAGCATTTTTGCGGTGATCCTCGCGGGATGGATTGCCTCAGGGTGCGGTGCCAGCCAATCCGGCGGTCCAGTAGCCAGTTCAATAAGCTCCATTTCTCCGTTAAACAATCTTTTGGGAGACTCCTCACAAAATACAAATTGCAACCAAATGACGACCGCCAGTACCAACTTCAGTGCAAAACTAAGAACCGTTGAAGGTACCCCGGATATGATGCGCATTCGAATCACCGGCTTGACTTCACAGTTTGATGGCAATCCAAGTGCTAATATTCAGTTTTTCAGATGGAAAGTCGCTGGCGGAGTTAGCGCCCTTGATTCCGTCGCCTTGACCTTTCATATCGAAACTGCCAGTCAATATGGCGCCGGCGGACACAGCCTTACAAATAATATGACCGGTATCAATATGGCCAATATCAATCAAGTCGTCAGCAGTAATTTTATGGGAACAACAACTGCCGAACAGTTTTTTAACAAGGTCGATGTGATCGTTCACGGCGTCTCGCTAGACTACCAAACATTGAAATTCGTTATTTACAATGGTGGCGCGGTACTTGCGAGTAATGATGCTCTCTTACCACCATTTTCTGCAAATCCGTCTACCTACAATTCAACTCACGCAGCAGTTCTAAACGGACTTCATCCATTCACCAATCAACTTGGTTACTCCGATGCGCAATATTTAAAATTGGCTAAAGGCTTTTGCTTTTAATACGAGCTCACCGAACTCGTGATAAAAGCACCGAACTTGCATTTCAGAACACAAATCTAATGACTTGCTTCTTGAACAATTTCTTCGGCATGTAGATTTTCACCATGACGGTAGCGATCAAGCAAATTGATATCAAGTGACGGAAACGAAAATAACAGAGCATGGCTGCTTGAAGCAGGATCTTCAATTGTAACCACAACATAATGCAGATCTTTTTCTGCCTCTTCTGCAAATTCTTTTATGAAGCTCACCAAAACATTTCCGTTTAAGTCAGTACTTCTCCAAATCTCATCAGCTTCTTCGATCGTGCTTTCTCTTAAATTTTCGTAGGCTTTGAATTTATCTTCGAGAATATCTTGTGCCGAGCGCACCTTGAGCATTGCACGGTAGAGGCCGACTGCCAAATCATCGCCCTCACTCAAGGCATCACCCTCTACAGCACCATTCTCAACTTCTTTTAACACTCGGTCGTAGATTAATTTGCCTTTGCGAAAACCATCAATTAATTCAAGATCCTTTGACGGATAATGCAAGAAAATAAAACTCGGCACATCCCCAGTGCGATAGGCAACAGCTACGTAGTATACATTTTCTTGATCAACAACATAGTGGCCAACATAACAATATAATTTGCAGCTCTTAAAGCGCGTCGAATCCTCCCAAATCTCGTCGGGATCGTTCAATACATGATTCAAAAGGTCCTCATAATTTTTGAATTCACTCTCAGCAATATCTGTCTCTTTTCGAGACATAAAAAACTCTTTTTCAAGCTTTTGTGTTTGCGGAAGAAAGTACTCGTAAAGCTCTTCTTCACTAGCAAAAACAAGCCCTTCAGATTCATCGATGATGATTTGACTACCCATAAATTCCTTTTTTAAAATTCGTCGCTTAAGAGCTGTCTTAGACATGATTTACACCTCTTGTGAAGGGACCATTAGAAATCACCGAAGCCGCATAAGCCGTTATCACACGACTCTACTAATATGGTACGGCAGCTGACTTGTCTTGTCAATTTTGCCTCAAAATGACTTGCGCATTTGGATTAGATTCCTCAGACTTGAAACAGGGCCAATTGCATAAAATCTTTTGGCCCGAAGGTGCATCAAACATTTCACGCAAGGAGGCGTGTGTGCTGGAGAATCCCCCTAGGGACAGACAGGTCAAGCAGGACGAAAAAAATCTCGAGCAAATTGAATACCTACTCTATCAGAGTACGCAGGGGATTCATTTCATGTTCGATAACAAAGTGCTCATTAAGGTATTGAGCCAAAAAAGTCTCGATAAAAAGTTAAAAGACCAAACAAATGTTCAGAAAGTCCAAGACCTGCTCACTCGTTTTATTGAGAGGCCCAGCATTCAAGAAAAAAAATTATTTCTTGAAACACTAGACTCAGATACCTACGAACTTCTTGTTCGTGCCTATTTTCAACTTGTTGAAAATACCATCCTAGCAAGCACCGACGTCCGCCACTAGTCGCAAGTTTTTAAATCAATGTTTCTCTTCTTAAGACCCAGAGAATTCAAAACTGGGTTAAGATTTCTTTCATTTAAACCAAATTTGAAATTAGATCTGTTGCATAACTAATCACTAAGCAAAATGATGGAATCCGCTCTAGATTTTAAACTAAATTTGCGACTTTGGCCTGGTAAATTTGGCCTGGTAAATTTGGTCTATCAAAGAAGTCTCATTTTCTTTTCTGAAAATGCCGATTTTAAAAAATGATTTCATTTTTAATTTTTATTTTCATACAAGTGAAGGTTCAAGCTGAATACCGTGCCTTTGAACTCTCAATTTCAATTGTAACGACCAGTCCTGGCTCTGTCCCTAGCTCTAATTCGGGTCGAGTGGTATTATCCACGCTCGATCACCTACAATACCCAATGTACTATCACCTGCGTAAAGATGAACGCATTCAAATCGTCTCGACCTGGATGTGTCGAAATAGAACAGATCAGTTTCAACCTATTTGTGAAAAGCCAGCCCCAGCTGTTAAACCAGATCTTAACCCAGCTAGCAAACCAGCCGCTAACTCTGCAACTAGCCCAACAACGATCCCCGCCGCCGCCCAGTCCAAGGTAACGCCGACTAGCTTAACTTCGACAGAACCTCCCCTGGCAACTGCTGCTGGCAGCCCCACTGTACAGACGCGCCCTTAGCCTAAATTCAATTTAGTCCATCTCAAATAGCACGCAAGATGTGCTAAAATGAGACAATGTCAGACATCAACGTCAGCCCACATATGCAAGCCTTAACTTTGCGAGATGCAAACGAAGAGTTTGAATCTCGTAAACAAGATCTCAGAGCCGATCACGAATCCAAAATCAGACAAATGCAAAAGGCCTATTTAAAGCACGAACAAGAAGTCCGCGATAATGGCGATGCCTCGATTAATCACATTCGCAAAGATTCACAAAAGCGAGTTGAAACAGAGGCCGGCTATATACAAGAAAATGCCGATCAAGTGCTGAACCGAGTTGAAGGTGAAGCCAAACAAAAAATTAAGAGTTCACAAGAGCAGGGCATTCGCACTTCCGAAGGTTTGCAAAAACAATACTCTAAAGATATCTATGCAACCCAAAGAAAAGGCGAAGCCGAATTGAAGGCGACTAAGGACAAATACAATCTTAAGCTTCGCAATGATGAAAATTTTTACCGCGCTGAAATCGAAGATGAAAAGAAATCCTTCGCTGAAGGCCAGTTGAATTTAGAAAATGAGTATGAAGCCAAACGACGAGACAGCTCGGCACTACAAAGAAAAAATATTCAAGAGTTAAGCAAAAAACACATAGAACAGTTTGAAAAAAACGATGGTCAAAATCAAGAGAGCTTCAATCTGCAAAAGCAAAATTTTTTAAAAGAAATGTATCGCCAGCAGCAAAGCCTGCTCAATAAGTCGACTGCTTTTGACACTAAAATTGATGATCCATTTTATCAGGCCCGCAATCTCGAGGCCCGCCTGACTGAACATGATGGGGCTTATGTTCTGACCGCGAAGATTCCGCAGCCTGAAAAAGGTAAATTTGATGTTCATGTCAAAGATGACAAAGTGGTCCTTGAATCCTATCGTTCAAATGAAGCAAAAATTGAAGATGGCGATCACAAGTCCTCAACCAATTCGTATCAAACTCATCGCCAAGAATTCAAATTTAACTTTCCAGTGGTGGCAAAAATGATGGTTAAACAATTTGATGAAGATGGCAATCTGACCGTTACCATTCCTAAAAAGGATCTCAGCCCAAAAGCTTAGGGCTCGTGCAAAAATAAATTGTGCGTATTAACGATGTGGATTTTGGGTGAGAATGAGGCCGGCGGTAGAGGCCTTAGGCTCTTTTGCGAGTGTGTTGTCCAATTTCACCCATCAAGTATTTCAGGCGAAGATGAAGATCCTCAAGCTGAGCTAAATTTGCCTTAAGCTCCTCAAGCACATTGGCCTCATGGGGATGACGAATTCCGAGCTCATGATATTCAAGCCCTGACAAAACTTCAGATGAAAGATTTCGGCCGGCAGCAACCTCTATAGTTGGCGTGAAAAGATGATTCATGAGACTACCTTCTGACCTCTTGGGTCCAGCAACGTGCATCTAGGAATGTGAGCACCCAAAGATCATATTGGGCTTTGGTCTGTGTTCACAACAAAAAAAATAAAAATTCTACAAAACTATTCTTTAGAACATTTACTCTGCGCCCAAATCTCAATATTCCCGCCCAGGTCTCAATATTCGCATTTCAGCGAAGCCAGATCGTATTCTTGCGGCGATCTTCTCAAGAAATCATAAGCCAAAGTCGGCACCATCACGCTTGTAAGCGTTGTCACATGCTTTAAGCCAAGCGCATGACCAAATTCATGAAGCACCAAGCTCTGCAGATCTACCTGCCCGGGCTTAGCCTCGGCTGTCGAAAAACTGAAGTTCTTAGCATCCACTAATATATCCGATTCGGTGATCCGATTCGCACTCCAGTAGATCGTTGTTCGTGCCTGCTCATTGTTCAAATTCGCTTCCCAAGTATTCATAAAATATATAACATTCAAGCCGTCCTGAGCTGGCAATCCAGGCTTTTGGGCCCAGCCGGCAATCACAATCTGCTGACGACCAAGTTTTTGATTCCAAGAGTCAGCAGCTGCCTGAATCGCCGCGAAATATTCAGTCGGAACAGTTTGATCGACGTAAAAACTCACTTTCGATCCACCACCCCACGAAACCCTTTGTCCTTCGCTATTCTGCACGAAGTTGCAAGATTCTTGCGTGAGATTTTGCTTTCCGCAGGCCTGAATCCAAACTGCATTCGCAGCCAGGATCAGCACCAACAGAAATCTCTTCCAATTAAACAGTCGCTTCACAAGAATCAATTGCAGCCTCCATACCAGACTCCTATTTCAAAAGCTGCGCCGAAAATTCTGCAGAAAGCCAAATGTAAACACTTAATATTTATAGATTTTTTTACTTTCATGAAAGTGACAAATCAAAGCTTAGTGAATCGACCCAAACAGATGAATTGTCTCAAAAGGACACAGATCGGGCAAATTTACGGGCTTAGTCCCTGAAAACATACAGCTTTATAAGCCTGAACATATTTCTAACAGGGTAGGGCGCGGAATTGGCACAATTTCGCGCTACAAAATTAAATATTATAGAGGCCATTATAGAGGCCATCAAAAGCTTTTTAACTTAAGTGTCTTTTTGCACCTTCAAGTCTTTTCGCAAAAAAACAAATTTTACAGAAATTAGCGACAAGGCCGCAGAATGAATCCCAGCTTGAAAAGGCAATGACAATTGTGCGCGTAATGCCGAAATGTCACCAAAAAGTCTGGTACCGGGCTTGCTATATGTAAAAGTGTCTCTTCAGCTCCGCCACAGTCGTGGGATCCTTGTGAGCTAAAACACCTACCAACAAGCCCGCCTGTAACGGACCGGGGAGGAAACTCCCCCGCCCTGCCATTTTTATTTTGAACAAATTATTCTGCATAAATTATTTTGCATCACTTAAAACAAAATCCCAACGAATGCGAATCTTACCATCCGGATCAATAATACCAACAGGTGGATCGGGAAAGGGAGCTGCCGCACGAAAGGCCTCCACCGCCGATTGATCCATGTCCTCTAAGCCACTGGTCCCTATTACCTGAACAGTCTCAAGCAATCCTTTCGAATCTAAAGTGATTATCACATTTCTCAATCCAAGGGTGGAGCAAAGTCTTGGGCAGCAATTGCTCCCAAATCATCTTAGAATAACTCTTTTTACTCTTTGGACGTATCGCATATACCAGCTCTTGTCTCGCGAGACCCTTACGAAGAAAGCTCCGGCAAAACCTCATGCTTGACTTGGCAGAATTTTCTCAAATCTCTCACTAACAAAACACTAACAAAACACTAACAAAACACTTTAGATAAATGACGACAAAAAAGGGCATCACATCTTTTTCACAAGCATTCATCTCGATCCTAATTCGTCGATCCTCAGTCCGGTGCACTAAAAGCTGATCAAGATCTGAGCGCTAAATGTCTAACTTATTTCGTCACAACTCCTTCTCAGATCAAAAGAACTCCCCTTGCGAAAGCTTCTTTAAGAATAGTTCGAGCGGATAAACACTCAGCTCGCCAAACTGCAATTCTCTATCGCCTCGGTAAACTCCAATAAGTTTTTTGATCTTTCCTTTTGATTTATTTTTGATATCAATTAGAGGATGGTTCCAGCGCTTATCCCATCTTCTTGCCAACTTAATTTCAATTGCAGTTAATTGCTGCGGTGATGACAGCGTCTTCTTGCGATTTTCAATGAGCAGATCGATCTCATAACCGCCACTGAATTTGTAATAGTATAGTGCGCGATTAGCTTTTAAATAGTGATTGTATGCCCTGACTTCATTGATAATGAGGGTCTCGAGTGAAAAGCCTAACCACGATGCATCGAGCTCTTCATTTAAGAGCCCGGCGCAACCACGTGCCACTCCTGAATCAAAGAGATAAAATTTTGGATGGGTCAATTCTTTAGCGTTCCATTTCGGTCTGAATGGATTTAAGCGATGGCCAATGAGAGTGTCCTCAAGAATTTCAAAATATTTATCAATGGTCGAACGGCCGACGTGACTTTCGCGAGCAATATTCTCAATGTTCAGAATTTGGCCGTTGTAAATGCCAGTCACCTGCAGGACACGCAAAAAGGGCTCGAGTTTGCGGATTATCCCCTCTTCAATGAGTTCTTCGCGCAAATAGTTTTCGACATAAGACGAAAGAAAGTCCTTTCTATATTTGGGCTCAGTTATCACTTGCGGTAAGGATCCCCATTCGATGGCCTCGCTCAGACTATAGTGTTGGTCGTATTCGACATAGGTAAAAGGAAAAAGTTGCACAGCTAGAGCGCGACCTGCCAAAAGGTTTCCACCTCCACGTTTTAATTTTCTAGCACTTGAGCCGCTGAGAGCGAAATTGAATTTTCGGCTTTCATACAATGAGTGAATTTCATCCATGAGAGCTGGTATCTTTTGAATTTCATCAATATAGATCCAGGCTCCCGATTTTAAACTTTCGGTCCACTCTTCTAGCAGAGAAGGATTGGCGCTTAGAGCAAGAAAAAATTTAGATTTTAACAAATCAATTTCAAGATCGAATTTATTTTGTTGTCGGATGAGTGTGCTCTTGCCTGTCCCTCTTGGTCCGAGCAGCATAAAAGAACGCTTAGGAAGATCAAAAACTCGTTTAATCAGCATATGTTAGAAATTATTGCAGGTTAATTGTATAAAATCAAGCATAATCTCTACTACGATGGATTATTCGAAATACTGAGCTCTATGTTTTTGTAGCTCGTCCTCCCAGCCGCGCTAAATTTCAGATTATCAAATTAAAATATGTCTAGGTTTTCAATACGTCCAAGCTTCAAGTTGGATTGAGCTTCTTGCCCTTAGCATCTGTGATTTTTTGCTCTGAATTTTTGCTCTGAATTTTTATCCAGTCAGAAAAATGCTATCCTCTCGGCCCCTCACAAACTTAGTTACCTATAGGTTGCCAAGTTTTACAGGTTGCCAAGTTTTATAGGTTGCCAAGTTTTACAGGTTGCCAAGTTTTACAGGCTGCCAAGTTTTAGAGTAGTGGTTAAAGGTAAATCGCTAGCCCGGATATTTCATCAGTTTCGTCGTGAAATCGCTGATTCGCAGACTGGCCTGGCGCTTGAGAGACCTTTGAGTGAGGCAACCTCAAAGCAGGT
>JAYVXS010000349.1:0-2924 GCA_043784965.1 Bdellovibrionales bacterium | reverse complement strand
TGGTGAAAATCCCGATCAGCGCACTTTCGACTATGTCTACGGCGCAGCTCCAGCCCCAAATTCGATCATTAGGTTGCGAACCAGTATGTAAATCGGTGCATTGCTTTTCAGTCAATTCGCCGTCGCGCTGACGAAAGGTTTCACAGCAAGCTTGCTCTTCGAGCTTTGTAGCAACTGCAGCCGCGTCAGTGGCGGCCTTGGTTGCATCACAGCCGTCACAGGCCTCAAGTTTTTTTGCAGCAGCTTTTGGCGCAAGGGCTTGGACCTTCATCGCTTCAACGTCAGCATCACGTTTTGCACTTTGCCTGCCTAGGTCGGCGAGATTGTGTTCCACCCAATTGCATTCGTTTTTCCATTGCGGTTCATCGACATCTGCTGGCTTCGTATCACAGGTCGCAGCTACTTTTCGAGAATCCCAGTACTGAGTTTGCTCTTGGATTCCAGCGTTTGAAAGATCTTCGAGACATTTGTACATGGGATCTTTGCGATCGGTCTTGGCCATGCCTTTTTTTAAATTTGAGAAACTCCAAATGCGACTGCCCGGAACATCTTGATCAGATTTAAGGTCTGAGCCACGAAGAATGTAGTTTTTTGTTAACGCCATGGGGTCGGCGTCTTTACATGAGCCCTTCATGACCTCTGTGAGATTGGGATTTGACTTAGCAATTGCCGCACGTTCTTGCGCGGGAGTATTTTCAACTTTAGCCTGAACCGGTGCTGGTGCCGCAGCTGGCGCTGGTGCCAAGGCTTGAACTGGTACTTTGGCTGGTGCCTGTGACTGAGCTAACGGCTCAGCCTTAACTGGGGGCAGTGCTGGGGCTTTAACTGGGGCCAGTGCGGGAGCTGACGCCTTAGCTGGTGCAGGCGCTACCGCTGGTGCCTGGGCATGAACCTGAAGTGAAACTCCAAAGGCGGCTAGCAGCAAAAAATTAGAAATTGAGAATTTTACCGGAGTTAATTTCATTTCTCACCTTCGTTCACTGAAGATATGAAGCGATTCATAACTTGTGCTGGTTTTTGGCTCTCGCCAAATTTCGACTTTTTAGGATAGTTAATTGTCAAACTTCGATATTTAGTTCTTTGCCAAACATGAACCTCTTTGAACTCGATGGGGTTGGCATGAGTATCGTGAAAAGCTCCGTGAATGGTCAAAAGAATCTGAGTCTTATCTTTTTTTAACTGATTGTCGGTGATGTGCCAGTCGTCAATGCCAATCAGGCTAAGAGCCGCGTTTCGACCCTTGGTCATTTCAGTTAGTATCTCTTTGATTTTGCTCTCTTCAAATTCACTTTTTGGCGCAATAAAATCACGCGACATTGTGGTTACATAAATGTCTTTGTTTGATTTGAGACTCCACATTCCATCGGGAATTCCACCAGTGTCTTTGGTCTTTTGCCACTCTTGATCGAGATTGAATTGCTGAGTTTCAGATTTTGCAGAAGCTTGAGATGCGAAAAGCAAAACAACTGCAAGGCTACATAATATAGAAATGCGATTTGAGTTTATCATGAACTTTAGATCGACGTTTTTGTCGAGATACTTTAGACAGACGAAAGAGCAGGCACTTTCATGGTTCTTCGGTTGGGCTAGCTTCTATAATAGGCGCAGTCCTTTTCAACTAAAAATATTTGGCGAGGTCGAGTTCAGGGGCTGGCAATCAGGCAAAATGGCTTTAGGTACAGTATCAGGAATCTAACCAACAATCGAAGATTTGCTGAAGCACCGTTTCAGCAAATTGAAGCAGGTACCTTTACCTTAAAACGTCACTCCTGCCATTAAGTTAGCCGCAGCAAAGTTAGTAAAAACATGAAAAAAGCAAAAACGTATAGATCAAACTTATTGTGTCGAAGCTCTTAAACTCATTCAATTATCTTAGATTCGAAACAGTCTATGTTCAGCCAGGATCTGCGAAATATTCTGGGCATAGGCCTTGCTAAATAACTTATGTACACAAAATTTAAGAGCTTCGGAGGCCTTTCGTGCAGAAAAAACTGATCCAGCTGGTTCTCGTTTCAACTTTTATTATACCTCAAATGCGAGCCTGGGGAGGACCAGACGATGGGCAAGCAGCCCAAATCGGTAAAATCTCTCAGCAGATAGCCGATTCAGGTCATCAATATCAATCGAATCAGTCTTTTTTGGACTTTATGGATGATAAGCTTTTGAATGGGGCTTTTTTGGCAGATCAAAAGCGTCGTCTTAAGACGGTGGGCGATCTCATGCAAGAGGCCTTCTTATATTCGAGTCCCTTGTTAATAAATATGATTCCGGAGCTTGAAAAACAATTCAATCAAGATCTTCAAGTCAGAACTGTAGACCATTTGGTGACAAAATTTCGCAATACTAAAAAATCCAATCTACGACTATTTCATAATTTGATGACAGTGATGGAAGCTCAAGGATTTAGTCGTGAGCAAATGAAAAAGGCGAAGTTTTTTAGAGAGCTGGGTGGCGTCAATGCGTATGCTTATACGGCTTTTGTGCAAGACGTAGGTTTTGTGCTTCTTAGCGGTCTTGATGAGATGGCGACACCTTCTGAGCTACGAAGTGTAATGGCACATGAGCTCGGACATGTTCGCGGTGGGCATGTATTTATGGGTGTTTTAGATTCAATCATTCAAATGCAAGTCATAAAACAACTGATGGGGATTGACCCATCCTCAATAGATTCAAGTGAGCAGTCTGCTTGGGCTACAATTCCAGACCAGATCATTCAAGAGACTCAACTTCGACTCAGCAAAAGTTATAGGTTCAAATCCGAAGCGGTGAACAAAGCAATTTCAAAGATGATGAAAACTGCGGATGTACAAATCTCTAGATCTTTTTCAGGAGCGCAGAGAACAAAAGAATTTATCCGATATATGGATTCAAAAATTGAAACTCTTTCGGGAATGGAAGTGCCTAGAAAGTATGTTCAGCTCTTA
>JAYVXS010000348.1:0-9543 GCA_043784965.1 Bdellovibrionales bacterium | reverse complement strand
AAATGAAGCAGGCTGCTTTTGCCGGTGCCGCTCGGCCCATGAATTAATATTTTTTGCTTTGCCTCTATCGCAAAATCGTCAATTCGTAAGAGTAAACGTTCTCTACCTGAACTAGTCGGAACTTTAAGCTTCACCTTTTTTAGATCAATCCTCATGCTCTGAGCATAGACTTCGCAAAAGCTTATGAGTAATACTAAATTAGAAATGCCCCAATTACTTTAATTTTACGAGTTGCATTATTAGGCCACTTAGTTCGTTAGGAAAATGAATTTTGAAAGTGACGAACTGCCAATCTTGGGTTTAAAAAAGCTAATGTCGTGGATTTTTTCTGGTTCCATCTACTTTAGTATTCTTTTGTTTGGCGTATTTTCGTTAGCATTAGGATCAGCTGCAACGACGACACAAAAAATTACCCCAAAGACAGCGGCAAAAACTGCCCCAAAGACTGCCCCAAAGACTGCCCCAAAGACTACGGACTCGAAAAACAGAAAAGGGGCAAAATGCACAGTAGATGGTCACGGGCCCTATGAATTGAATTTTTCAAAATGTCTTACTTTAGGGGCAAATCAAGCTCGGACAAACTGTGTTTTAAAGGGTAAAGATGCGGCAGTGGAGGTGCAGTTTTCAATTGCAAAAATGAGTAAAAATGCGAACTGCATGGCCAAACTTAAAGTTGGTACTGAAGATTGCCTGAAAGCTCAGTGCATGTTGGGGGTCGACACTCCCCAGCATTAACGAATTTTTTAGCGACAAGGCCTATCGCCTTGTCTATTCTTTTTACGAAATAAGTCTAAACCCCTACACAAGTAGGATTTTTTTAACGAAGGAACAACATGCAAAACAGATATCTCATTTTCGTCTTTGGAACGCTCGCCAGTTTGTCATTTTTGGTGGGTTGTGATCGGCCGGCAAAACTCGATAGTGAGCTTCAAAAAGGAAGCTATGCTGTCGGACAAACCATTGGTGGAAATATTAAGAGTCAACCTTTACAGCTTGATCTCATTGCGCTAGTCGCGGGTCTTAAGGACGCCGTAGATGGAAAGCCAGCTAAATTAAAGCCAGAAGAAATCAAAGATGCCATGATGAAACTTCAACAGCTGGCAATGGGCAAAATGTCTGAGTCTTCAGATAAAAATAAAAAAGAAGGTGAAACATTTTTAGCTGCCAACAAAGCAAAAGAAGGCTGGAAGGCAACCGCTTCTGGACTTCAATATAAAGTTGAAAAAGAAGGATCAGGAAATCCGCCAAAAGATGGCGATATCGTAAAGGTTCATTATACCGGCACATTCATTAGTGGCGAGAAGTTTGATAGCTCACGTGATAAAGGTGAGCCAATTGAGTTTCCGGTGAATGGCGTGATCCCAGGTTGGACTGAGGCCCTAAAAATAATGAAGCCAGGTGCAAAATACCAATTGGTAATTCCAAGTGATCTGGCTTACGGACCGGGCGGCAAGGGGCAAATTGCTCCTAACAGTACTTTGTTATTTGATGTTGAATTGCTTGAAGTGAAGCCAGCTCCCGCAGCGGCGCCGGTTGCAGATG
The DNA here is from genome assembly GCA_043784965.1 of Bdellovibrionales bacterium. Classification (GTDB taxonomy): domain Bacteria; phylum Bdellovibrionota; class Bdellovibrionia; order Bdellovibrionales; family JAMPXM01; genus JAYTQQ01. The sequence goes on along the minus strand of JAYVXS010000348.1, from coordinate 8,001 downwards.
CGGGCAAAGCTGTTAAGGCAGAAAAAAAGAAGAAGTAACGCAAGAGGCCCACTGAATCGCCTTTAGACAGATATATACGAATCATAAAAAAAAGGTCCTTTTAAGGACCTTTTTTCGTTTATCAATAGATTAATTTGAAATCAAAAATAAGTTTGCAATCCGGCTGAAAATTTCAGGCCAGTTTCGGTGAATTTATCATAAAGAGCGATATGCAAACCGCCATCAAACCTCACGCATGTATCGCTTTTAAATAAAAAGAATTTATAGAATCCGCCACCGTTCATAACCAATCCGGTGAACGAAACTGAAGAGCTCGAACTCTTGGAGCTCAGGTTTGAAATCGAAAGGTCCCCACCGATTCCATATATGTCACTAGCTCCGGGAACGTTAGGAACTAAGTTCCAATCAAAAAATCCACCGGCGCCAACCTCTGTTGAACTGCTATTTGAGTCGCTAGAAGTATAGGTGAGTGAGGCGAAAGGTCCATACTCATATTTTGTGTAGTTCCATCCGCCTCTGCCACTTACGCTAAACTGCGTAGTACCATTGTAGCCATTGTTTCTCGAGTAAAAATGAAGGTCGCCGGTGTTGGAGCTCGCCCCGAGAGTTAGGCGTCGTCCACCGGGGGCGCTCGACCTTGAAGAGGCTGGTGATCTCAGCTCTGAGGTATCAACCGAAACCGTATCTCCGGGTTGAAGTCTTGGATCAATGGGTAGTTCAATTAAAACTTTTCTACCTTTGGATTTGATAACCGTACCATTAGTTGCAAAGGCCGAAGAATCAATTGCAAAAGCTAAGAGTTGAATCGAAAGTATGACGAATAGAAAATTATTTTTTGGTTTCATGAAATCAGAATAAACGCAAAATCCAAAGGCCACAATACTTCATAATCAGCTTTAGACCAAAGTCCTAAGCTTGATCTTTTACTAGGCTAGACCAAATGCTTGATAGCCAGCTCAGCCGGTCCGGATCTTTGCAAATTAGCTTTATATTTTGCTTACAGCTGTATGGGCAGCCCGTGATTTTAAGTGCAACAAAGTCTAGTTGCTTTTGATAATAGTCAGGAAGATATGCAAGCGCTTCGTTCGTTGCCACGAGCTGTTCGATCATTTTTAAACTTGAAGCAACATATTTGTGTTGGCGCTTGAATTTGTCGTCTCGCCAGCCATCAGCCGAAGCTTCAGCATGAATTTTACCGAGAATTGCATTTTCGGGGACCACAAAATCATATTTCAACATCTCATCTATTGAAATTCTAGATTGTCGTGAAAATTTCTCAAGAATTGCATGTCCGCGGGCGGCGCATGTTTTGAATTCAACGTCCGCAAGCTTGAGGCAGCTAAACTCAGTAGGCACCTCAGAACTGATAATTCCAAATTGAAGGTCTCCATTTTCGACTAACTCAATGACCTTTTTATCTGGAAAGACCGAAAAATGAAATTGAGCTTGTGAATGGCTTTTTTGAATTCTTTTGCTGAGGTCGATCCCAAATTTAGTTAGTAAAACCTCTTCTGCTCCAATCGAAATGTGAAGTGTTCCGGTCTTTCCTCCAAGTTCGAGTCGGGCGTCTTCTTCAAGATTCAGGATTTGTTGGGCGCGTCTTTTAAAGATCAGACCCTCAGGAGTGAGTTTAATATTTCGACCTTGGCGAAAAAACAAACGGACACCCAATTCATCTTCGAGACGTGAAATCGCTTTACTAAGCGAGCCCGGCGAAATGTGAATGGCTTCAGAGGCGCGGTGAATATTCTCTTCTTTAGCGACGGCTACAAAATAACGCATTTCAAATGTTTCCATAAAAGAAACAATAGCACAATTAATGTTTCTTTTTCAAGTTTAAAGAGAGTGTTAAGAAGACAGTATGAAAAATCGTTACAGCTCTTTACATATTAGAAATCAGACCTTGAGAAATCGTATCGTAATACCACCAATGGCTTCTCAAACCGCTTTGGATTCGGGACTAGTCTCAAAGCAAACTTTTGCTCACTATCAGAGACTCTCTCAAGCTAAACCAGGCTTACTCATTGTCGAATATACGTATGTGCACCCTTCAGGCAAGAGTGAAAGTAACCAATTGGCAATCGATAGTGATGAGCAAATTGAAGGACTCTCAGAAATAGCGCGAATCATTCGCCTATCGGGGGCCTTGGCGGGAATTCAAATAACCCACGCTGGTTCGAAATCCAAGGCGCAATATGCCGGCGGCCAAACGATCGCACCGAGCGCAATAGCGGTTCCGGTCAAGGGAGAGGTATTAGAAATACCTCGTGAAATGAACTTCGATGAAATTCAGCAAATGAAATTATGGTTTTTACAAGCTGCAAAGCGCGCGGTTGTCGCCGGTTTTGAGCTGATTGAAATTCACTCGGCTCATGGCTATGGTCTAAACCAATGGCTTTCTCCGATCACCAATCAAAGGCGAGATGCCTACGGTGGAGATATCATAGGTCGCGCCCGCCTCTTACTTGAGATTGTAAAGCTCTTGCGCGAAACGCTAAAAGACACGCTGATTTCGATTCGGCTGCCTGGTCAAGACTTTATTGAGGGCGGCCTTACAACTCAGGACTCAATCCAAATAGCACGTCTTCTTCAGACGGCAGGAGCGGATATCTTGCATATTTCTTCTGGCATTGGTGGGTGGAGAAGGCCAAACGACCGCACCGGCGAAGGATACTTGGTAAATGAAGCTCGAGGCATTGCGGCAAGTGTTGAAATCCCGATCATTGGGGTTGGCGGAATTCAATCTGGCGCATATATTGATTCTTCTCTAGCGAGCAACTACTTTTCACTTGCCGCCATTGGAAGGGCTATTTTGCATGATCCGATTGCTTGGAGAAATATGCAATTACCTTGATTTGATCATAGGGGACGAAGCAAAAATTGAATAGCATAAAAAATTCTAGCCTTTTAGCTTTACCAATAGATGAAAAACTATCTGAAATATTGCAGGTTCTGAAGCTGAGCTCGAATCTTGTTTTGTCGGCAGCACCAGGAGCCGGAAAAACCACTCGTTTGCCGCCAGCCTTGCTCGAGCTTACAAAAAAGGAAGTATGGATTCTTGAGCCGCGGCGAATGGCAGCCGTCGCAGCGGCAAATCGAATTGCTGAAGAGCAAGGCTGGGAGGTGGGCGTTCAGGTTGGATATCAAGTGCGCTTTGAAAACAGGACATCAAGAACGACACGGCTCATTTTTTTAACCGAAGCACTTCTTGCGAGAAAAATTTTGCAAGACGCCGAGCTCAAAAGTGTCGGTATTATAGTGCTAGACGAGTTTCATGAGAGATCAATTCATGTTGATTTAGCACTTGGTCTTTTAAAAGAAATGCAAACCTTGTCTCGTTCGGACCTAAAGATAGTGGTGATGTCCGCGACCCTAGACGTTAAAAAGATTTCTCATTTTTTAGAGAATGCACCGATCATAAATGTGCCAGGCCGAAATTTTGAATTGCAGATTTTGAAATCTAAGCAGTGCCAGTTGTTGAGGACGGATTTTCAATTTATCGATCGAGTCGAAGAGGCTATCCGTAGTGAAGTGATGAAACAGCCAATGGGAAAAGACATTTTGGTGTTTCTGCCGGGCACCTCAGAAATTTCACGATGTGAAAGGGCTTTAGCCGATTGGTCCAAAAGCAAGGACATTCTCCTGCTGACTTTGAGTGGATCACTTTCTATACAAGATCAATTGCTCGCGCTCAAGCCAGCTAAGAAGAGAAAAATCATTTTGGCGACCAATGTAGCAGAGAGCTCAGTAACTATCGATGGCGTCGATACGGTGATAGATTCAGGCCTTATGCGAATTCTGAAAAGGCATCCGAAGACAGAGTTCGAGCAGCTTTCAATATCTCGCATATCAAAGGCCTCGGCTAAACAACGCGCTGGTCGTGCGGCTAGACAGTGGCCAGGACAAAGTATTCAGCTCTGGAATTCTCAAGATGAACTTTCTATGCCTGAGTTTGAAACGGCCGAGATTTTAAGAACAGATTTAACTGAAACGGTTTTGTTTCTTAAAAAATGGGGAGTGCGAAACCTCAATCAGTTTTCTTGGTTTGAAAGTCCACCACCTGAACAGCTAAGAAAATGTGAAATTTGGCTTGAAAAAGTTGGCGCATTAAACGGGGGTGAAATCACCAAGCACGGGTTCGCACTTGCTGAGATTCCAGTTCATCCCAGAATAGGCCAAATTTTAATGGTTGCCGATGACCTTGGAGTGGGCCATTTAGGCTGCGATATTGCCGCAATCTTACAAGAAAGAGAAATTAAAACATTGGGTCATCATCATGAGGAGAGTGACCTGATTGAGCGCCTTGAAATGTTAGTTGAGCGAAGTCGTAATCCATTAATTGAAACTATTTTAAAGTCTTCAGATCAGTTGGGAAAATGGATACGGCACCCAGCAAACGAATATAGTATTTCATTTGAAGTAGTGGCTGAAATCATGCTTCTATCTTATCCGGATCGCCTCTGTCGACGGCGAGTGGCCGAGCAAAGACGAGCGGTGATGGTGGGCGGTAGAGGTGTTGAGCTGGCAGAGGTTTCATCAGTTAAGAAGTCTGAGTTTTTCATTGCCTTGAGTGTGATGGAGACAGACGGCTCTCGCGATACGCAAATTCGCATGGCGACCGGTGTCCCAAAGAAGTTAATAGAAAAACATTTTTCTGGACAATTTGAAAAGAAGTCCGCGCTTGTCTACGATGAAGCCTCTAAAAACTTTTACCTAGAAGAATTTAAGTCTCTATGGGGTTTGCCGCTTGAGGAATCGAGACGCAGACTCGCGAAACCCGAAGAATTAGAAGAGCAGCTTCCAGAGTCTATTTTTCAAAAATTTAGTTTTGTCTGTGAGCAAAATGAGGACTTAAAAAGTTGGTGGCAACGCTGGAAGTACTACGAACAACAACTGGGGATTGAAATCACATTTTGGCAGGATGAAAAAATACGTGAAGCTTTGGCGTTAGCTTGCCTTGGTGAAAATAAGTGGGCGAGTGTGATTCAAAAGGATTTAGTCTATTTCTTTGAAAGTTTATTGCCGCCCTTAGATAAAATTGATTTTCACCAGAAGTGTCCTGAAAAAATTGAAGTTCCAACTAAAAACAAAATTCTTTTGCACTATCATCTCGACAAAGGTCCTCATCTTGAAGTTCGTTTGCAAGAACTATTTGGCATGACGAAAACCCCTCAGATCTGGGAGCAGAAAATATCAATTACACTTCACCTCCTCGGACCTAATTATCAGCCGGTTCAGGTAACCTCTGATTTGGCTAGCTTTTGGCTGAATACATATTCTGAAGTGAGACGTGAACTCAAAATTCGCTATCCCAAACATAGTTGGCCAGACGATCCGCTGACGGCAGTGGCAGTTGCCAAGGGCAGGCCGCGAGCTTAGGAGTTGTGACGAAATAAACTAGACATTTAGCATCTCATCTCTCGGCCATCTTTAAGCGCTCTTTCTTGCGGTCTCCTCAACATATCGCAAAGGATATGTCTTCGTGGATCCTCAGTCCGGGGCACTCAAAGCTGACCAAGATCTGAGCGTTAAATGTCTAGTTTATTTCGTCACAACTCCTTAGCCTAGCCCGCCTCGTGACATCTTGCAAAAATCTGAAACCTAGATAAGATATAATGTATGGCTAAAGTTGTTTTTGAAAACATAGAAAAGCTCGCCGCAGAAGTTGGCAAAAAAGTCTGTGTGAGTGAGTGGCTTGAGATTACTCAAGAGAGAATTAATCTTTTTGCAGATGCGACCAATGACCATCAATGGATTCATACTGAAGTTGCAAAGGCAAATCGTGAGTCGCCCTATCAATCTACAATTGCTCATGGATACTTAACCCTTTCTTTGATAGCTTATTTTGCTCAAGAGAACATTGAAATAAAAGGCATTAGACAAACCTTAAATTATGGACTCGATAGGGTTAGGTTTCCGGCGCCAGTCCCGGTTAAGAGTCGATTGCGGGCACATTTCTTAGTGGCCTCCTGTGACGTGCCAATAAGCGGTGGTTTACAAGTAGTTTGGGAAGCTTCAATAGAGCGTGAAGGCCAAGAAAAGCCAGTATGCTTAGCTCATATTATTTTTCGCTATAGCTAAAATTTTCGAAATTGACCTTGGGTATGGGCCAAACATTGCACTTAAGCTTTACGCCTAGGCTTTACACTGATGTGGTTTGGCAAGCAAGAATCGCAAAAAAAAACTCACATGATATTTTCATATGAGTTTTTAGCTTGAACTAAATAAATTTAGAAAAACTATTTACAAGCTGGAACAGTAAAGTTGAAGAAACTTTGTTGATCAGCTTCGCCATAATGAACGATTTTTTCTACGCTGAAAGTTAAGCCAGCTCTTACAACTTTAGTAATGAATTTATCACATGGCTCAGAAGCCTCGCCACTACGTGGGTAATAGGCGCACTCAGGTGCAGTCATGTCACGTGAAACTTCCATAGCTTGGCTTCCGTACGCAGAACATACTTGTGAAAACTGAAAGCCGTGAATTGACGATTTATGCTACAAGTCATGGCACCAGTTGATATTAATTCTGCCTTCTATTTAAGCTCGCGCACCAGCCGAAAGCCCGTGGTATTTTGCGCGAAACTTGCTTCTACAAACTTTCTGGAGGCACATCTAAAGCGATTTGAAATATAATCATCCCAACTGCCGCCGCGAACTATTCGGTACTCTCCTTTGGGGCCTTTAGGATCGATTGTCGGGTGTTCAAAATCTAATGGTGGATAAAAGCCCCAATAGTCCTCAACCCATTGAGCTACATTTCCGAGCATATCGTAAAGCCCGTAGGGATTTGCTAATTTTGAAGCGACAGGCGCGGGTTGTTCAGTTCCTTCAACAAGGTATAGATCCATATCCGTTTCGTCGTAACCAAAAAAATAAGCGTCGCCATGCCCACCTCTCGCAGCGAATTCCCATTCAGCTTCAGTCGGCAGGCGGTACTGAAATTTTTCATCGAGTGAATTTAATTTCTGGATGAATTCATGGACAGCTTGAATGCCAACTGATTCTACAGGCAAATTGGCACATAATTCAATGTTTTGAACTATCTTATGGCTAGCCGGACAAAAGCTGCGAGCTTTAAACTCAGATGGATTATTTTGCATAATCTGAAACCATTGGGCTTGAGTGATAGTTGTCGTCTGTATTTCAAAATCCCTTGTCAGGCTAACCATATGCAGGCCTTCGTCAATATTTCGGCCATTTTCAGAGTCAGCACTCCCCATTAAGAAGCTCTTTGCTTGAATTTTAGAAAAGTTCATATCTGGAATTGTTGGCGCCGCAGTTGAGCCGAAAACTGGATTTGCCACGAACATCAGGATGGTAAAAAGTATTTTCATATTAGACCTCTGTTACTTTACAAAATTGTTGTGAAAATATGAGCGGCACAAAATAAGTATTCCCATCTTTTTCAAATATGATTCGAAAGCGAAAATTAACTTGATCACCCGATGCTCCTGATTCAGTTAATTTGCTCAGCGAAATTCCATTGACTTGAATTTTAGCAATTTTTTCTTTGTTAGAAATCAATGCGCCCCCGTTGCCGCAAGATGAGAGCCACCAGTCGGTATTCATTTTGCAGGTTTTCAAAGGCCAGCGAATTGAAATTTGTGGCAAGATCTCTTTGAGATCATCAAAAGCCATATTGTAGAAAGCTTGAGAAATATGTCGAACGGGACCGTCCTCTAGCGGTGTAAATTCTGGGCCGCGGCTAGCGTAAGAAAGTGTAATATCACCGGTGCTTACCTGATATGATAGAACTTCTCCAGACGGGCTATTGCATATTATGCTCCACGCAAAAAGATTCTGCGACAAAACAATCAGAACGAGAGCTAATAAAATTTTCAAAACTTAAATCCTCCTAAATGAGCGTTGATCATTAGAGATTTCTTGCCATCTCTGCAATGCTGAGTCCAGACGCACAGCATTTTATTCGAATAAAATTCTAACTTATGCGCTGCGTGAGCGGCAATTTGGTGGATTTTAGCATTGACACCGATAGCGG
>JAYVXS010000347.1:0-9565 GCA_043784965.1 Bdellovibrionales bacterium | reverse complement strand
CTACCTATTCAATTTCAAACTACCTATTCAATTTCAAACTACCTATTCAATTTCAAATTACCTATTCAATTTCAAATTACCTATTCAATTTCAAACTACCTATTCAATTTCAAATTACCTATTCAATTTCAAATTACGAAGGCATTAACAAATGCTCATCGACCATTTTATCTGCGATAGCAGATGCATCTACATTGTATTTTCCTTCATCAATCATTTTTTGCAGTCTCGCAACTTTAGCTTCATCAACGCCGTTGTCTGGAGTTGCAAGCTCTTTCGCTCTCTTCATATTTTGTGCACGCTCAGACAGATCAACTTTAGAGGACTCACCAAGAACTGACGCTCCCGCTGATTTTTTATCTCGCGTATTTTCAACACCAACTTTTGAAGTCTTTGCAGCATCAACATTGGTTGCATTGGCGGTGTTTGGATTGTTTGATATTTTCATTAGGCCCTCCGTGGGTTTATGTACCCTATCCTGTTTATTGTATCATAATGGGACACTGAAATACGAGGGCTATTTATCGACTCAGTTAGGGTTCTTGGTCTTTGTCTGGCTCAACATTTTGCGTTGCTCCTGCTAACCCGTATTTGGTAGAATCTTGTGGTCCAGGCGCCCCAACTATTGGTCCAGTTAGATTCCAAAAAAAAGATTTAATTTCGGGACTTAGAGTCGCAATCGAGGCGCCCTGTTTCAGCTCGCTATTCTTAGCCTGTGCCGAAAATACGCCATCAAAAATGAAGGTCGACTTAAAACCTCCTTGATGCTCTAAATTAACTGCTGTCTTGCCATCATGCATTTTACTTTGAGAAATAAACTTTGCATCCCACGGCAACTGGACTCGAGTAGGGGTTCCATCGCGATTTTCTTTGAGCTCAATCTTAAGTGGCATTTGGGATTTTTGCTCTGTTTGAAGTGGTGTGATATGTGAGATATCCTTATCCGTTAACTTCATCATGCCTTTTGCTTTGAGTGATCTTAGTCCTGGAGAGTTTTCAAAATATCTCTCCATTAACTGATCATAAATTAGCTTTTGAAGACCCACACCGCCCTGATCACCCCATGATTCGACATATTGATTGTCGAGCTCCTCTCGATAGATTTTTTCTCCCATGCTGGGCTTCATATATCCAAGCTCTCCCGAACCACGCATAGCTTTGACCATTTCTCTTAAAAACTGCTTTTCATAAAGCTTAGAGACTTCATCAACTTTTTGATTGCGGGCTGGCACCTTTGGTTTATCAGCTCCAGGGGTGATTTGCTCGGCTCGTGCATTCTCAACACGTTCACGCTGTGCCGAAGTTTCTCTGATATTGGTTTTGTCTATTTTCCCTATGGCCATGTACACCCGTGTAAGATTTATGTAAGGGCTTTCGAGGATTGAGTAAATCGAGGCGCGACGACCGAGGAGACCGAGCCGTAGTTCCGCTACGGCGCAGGGAAACCGAGGGAGAAGCAACGAAGAGTTAATCAATCCTCGAAAGCCCGTTCAAAAAAAAAGGGGAGATGAGTGAGAAACCATGTGCATCCTGCACTTACTCTGAGCCCAAAGTCTTTCACCATCTCTGGCTTAGCTGACTTTTCTTTCTGTTTCCTGCTCGAAACGTGTGGCTCTGTCCATCCTGGTTAAGATCTCTAACTCAACTTCCCCCGCACTTAAACACATCCATGTGTCCAAGTTAAACTACCTACTCACTTATTTTAGTTCATTTTGTCTCATATCAAAACACTTTTTATAAAATTTCGAGCTCGGCCTGAAGAGCGCCGGCTGCTTTTAAGTTTTGTAATATCGTAATCAGGTCTTTTGGAGAGACGCCGAAAGTATTGAGCGCCTTCACCAAGTCACCAACACTAGTCCCAGTGTCTAGAACTGCGACCCGCTCCCCGGACTGGTCTTTACTTTTAGTTTTTGGCGTGCCCTCGACCTTTACCGTGAGATCACCATGACTAATCGCCACGCGAGAAATTTTCACATTGTCGCCAATCACCACTGTGCCGGTCTTTTCATTCACCACAACTCGCGCTCGAATATCAGGCGCAACATCCAAATTCTCAATTGCCGCAAGCATCTCTACTGCTCTGCCTTCGTATGAAGAGGGAACGATAATGTCAACTGTGCCGGCATCTTTTGCAGAGGCATACTTGCCAGAAAGATCTAGATTGATTCTCTTCGCGAGCCTTGCAGCGGTTGTGAAATCTGGATTGTGGAGAGTGAGTCGAAACATTTTCTTATTGGTAAAATCTTCGCCGACATCTCGCTCGATAATTGCTCCGTTCGGTAGACGCCCCACTGTCGGATGAACGTCGGCACCACTGCCGATTAAAAGCGCTCCCTGGCCAACCGCATATACCTGCTGGTCAGCTGCCCGCAAAGGACTTTGCACAAGTGTTCCCCCAGAAAGGCTTGAAGCATCACCAATTGAATTAACTGTAATGTCTAGACGATTGCCAGCCCGTGCAAAGGGTGGCAAAGTTGCGGTAATCAAAACGGCTGCGACATTTTTACTGGCAACCTCTTTTTCTTCTAACTTCATTCCGACCTTGTCAAAAAGCCTAAACATAGACTTATTTGTGAATTCATTTTTACTGTCACCGGTGCCCTTGAGACCCACGACAATCCCATAACCGATAAGCTGGTTGTCTCTGACTCCGCGAACATTAGCGATATCTTTAATTCTTGCCGCCTGAACAAATTCGCTGAACAGTAGAACCGAGAAAATATTAAGTAAAAATATTTTTTTCATAAGCTCTGTGCCTTCTTTGTATTCACGATATCAAACTGCGAATCCAGAAGCTTGCTGGCGGCAATACCCTCATCATTGAAATCTTCAGGACGCACGATACCAGTTACAATGACCTTGTATTCACGTTTACCAATCATAAAGGCTTGCAAACCCTTTACCCGATAACTGCCATCCTTTAAAATTTCAGTGATCCTTGTCGGGATCATTTGTACATCAAATTTAGAATCAGTCTTAGCTGGGACTTCTTCGCCCCCAGGTGGCGCTGCTGCGGCTGCGGCCGCCGCGGCTACTGCCGCAGGAGTATTGGCGGGAGGAGCTCCCGCCGCTGGCGCCGTAGGGCTCGCAGCCGTAGATGGATTAGCTCCCTGCGCAGCTGGCGCCCGAGACAGGAGCGTATCGGGACGATCGATCTTATCTAATAATTTCGCAATTACATGCACCTTAGTTTGCAATTGCTTTTGTGGGGCACCCTCAAGTTTGACGTTTAGCATATCTCCAATGAGTCGAACGGTATTGGGAGAGAACAGATATGCACTCTGACCTTCCATCATCCAAAGAGATCCAGCATTTGAAGCAAGACCCGCCTCTTCTTCCATGCGATTTTTGGTCATGCGATACTTTCTTGCGGTTGAAGCCTTCAAATTATCTTGTTTTGAAAATTTTGTTGCCAACTCTCCCCGTCTTTCAACTTGGGCTTGAGGATCATCTTTGCCAAAGGCCGCACGAATTTTCTTGTTAATACTTGCACAGCCTGAAATTAGGGTGGCAAGCATGATGCTCACAATAAATTGGCAAAGAGTAGACCCTAAAATCATCGGATTTCCACCATTCCCTTTTCAGTTGCAATGCCCGAAATTATTTTTTGTGAACGTAGGATTTTGACTTTAACCAAGTCGCCCTTGAAGGCGTTTTGTTGCGCAACTCCATCTAGTGAAACCTGCCAGCCATCTTCACCAATAAAAACTTTAACCGTCTCACCAATTCGTACGACACTGGGCTTATGAATACTCGAAGCCCCAATGATTTGATTTGCCAAAATATTGCGGCCAGCAACCGCGACTTTTAATTCATCAGCAGATGCAATATTGTCATTTACATAGGTAATTTCTCTTTTATCGAAATAGAAATCATCATCCTTAACGTTTTCACCGCTATTGATATTGTGTTTAGCGACTGGCACCAATTGGTGAACCCTAATATTGCCGGCGAGCCAATAGAGCCTTCTGGTCCCATCATCATTACTTACCTCTAGTGGAATCGAGAATGAACCCTTCGGTGCTTGATTTTCAATTTTGATTCTCCAGCTGGAGCCATTTGAAAGATCCTGATTAATAATTGGCAAAATTAGATTGGTGATTTCATAATCACAGTTCAAGCATTGCTTTTTTAAACGACTCATTAATTCGCTTTCAATTTCCGTCGTCTCTAATTTTGCACTTTTGCGGCTGATCAGGACTTCACTGGGAATGTTCAGCACAATTCTATTTGCATCCTCAAAAGAATTAAGTTTGGCGCGTAAAATTTGTGCAAATCCAATATTTGTAAAGCGTCTTTTGTCACCAATAATAGGTGTATCAATTATTTCAAGGGATTTAACATTGGAGAGGCTCTGCCAATCAAATCCGGAAAATTCTGCGATGTCTTCAAGATGAACTAATTTTTGATTTCCAATTCGAGATTCGGCCCTGACTGAGATGCGACGAACTGGCGCCATTCCGACAATGGATTCGGCAACCGCAATATGGCCACTTAACAAAATTATTAGAAGTAGTTTAATCAATTTCTATTACCTCAAATTATTCATGTATTGAAGCATTTGATCTGACGCTTGAATCACTTTTGAGTTTGTCTCGTAGGCTCTTTGTGCGGTGATCATATTTACCATTTCATCAACGATATTTACGTTACTAGTCTCAAGCTCACCTTGCGAAATTGCACCTAGTCCATTCTGGCCGGGAACGCCCTGTTGAGCAACACCACTGGCTTGTGAGGGCATAAACAGATTTTTACCCATTGATTTTAAGCCTGCTGGATTTACGAAATTGACGACCTGAATTTGCCCAACACTTTGTGGCGTTATGGAATTGCCGAGCACCACCTGTACTTGCCCATTTGGCGAAATTTCAATGCCGGCAGCATTTGGCGGAATGGTAATTTCTGGCTGAAGGGAGTTGCCATTTCGATCAACAATTTTACCGTTCGGATCTTTTTTAAATGAACCATCACGAGTATAGGCTATTTGTCCGTCACTCGTTTGAACTGCAAAAAATCCGTTACCACCAATTGATAGATCTAGCGGATTCTTGGTCGCTTTCACGGAGCCTATCTCAAAATCTTTTTGCACAGAAGCGGTCCGTACACCCAATCCTGTTTGCACTCCCGTCGGAGAAACCGCATTTAGGCCACTTGCTGCCCCCGGCTCTTTCTGAGTTTGATACATTAAATCTTCAAATTCCGCGCGTGATCTCTTGAAACCGTTACTCGAAACGTTAGCCAAGTTATTTGCGATAACATCCATATTAGTTTGTTGCGCTGCCATGCCAGTTGCCGCAGTATTCAAAGCTTTGAGCATAAACAATCCTTGTTTATAGTTTCAATCTATCCTTAACCCTGAGCCAATTTCGGAACATCATTTACTAATCTCTTTTGCATTTCGTCGTAGGCCTGAATTGCCTTTTGGGTACTCTCAAAAGTTCGAGTGGCGGTGATCATGTCTGTCATTTCTCGAACAGTATTAACGTTACTCGCCTCGAGCGTACCCTGATGAATGACGGAGTCCGTAGCCAAAGTCATTTTTGCATCCAAATTGTCTTTGAATCCGAACAAACCACTTCCAGTCTTAAGGAGGCTATCGCGATTTCCAACATCAAGGATTGCAATTTTTCCGTGATTTTCTGCGCCTTCAAAAATTTCGCCCTGTGGGGAAACCGTAAGTTTAGCGCCGTTGGTTTTGATGATCCTAGATTGAGGATCCGCTCCTAGACCGCCATCCTTTAATACAGGATAGCCTTGTTTGGTGACAATTCGACCCTCACTATCCAATGAGAAATTGCCTGAGCGAGTTAGCTTTACGCCATCTGGAGTGAGCACTTCAAAAAATCCTTTTCCTTCAATACCGATATCCAACGGATTACCCGTTTGCTTTAAAAAGCCCTGTTGAAAGTCAGTATAGGTGCCGGCGGTATCGACGAATGACTTATCACCACCCTGCATATCGTAAAAACTTTCAATACTAGCCGGAATTCTGGGGACCTGAACCACGCTCGGTTCTTTCTCATAAGCGGTTAAATACTCTTTGAATATTTGACTGTCCCTCTTAAAGCCTGGGGTGTTAACATTTGCTAGATTATTGGCAATCGTCTCCAGCTTTTGAGTTTGTGCCATCGCTCCGCTAACTGCAGTGTATATACCTTTGCTCATGCAAATAGACTGAGCAAGTCATGTGCCAGCAGCTTAATATTTTTCTTTTGAATTTTCACCGACTCGACTTTGATCTATTTTTTTCGATCAAAACAAATTTAGCCTCAAGTGAATTGAAATTTTACCGAAGGCTCATAGAAATTTGACTTTTCACCCATCAAAAAGTCGAGTGACTAAAAATTTTGTCTTTGAGAATTTGCGTCAAGCTCCTGACTGACCGTCAAGCCGGCCACTAGTCAAAAGGATAGCAATTCAATTCTGGACCACCCTCTAGCCTTCCAATTGTCTAGAATAGAAGAATGCTTTGTTGTCACCTCCGGAAACTCCATCAAATTATTCTACTGGTCACTGCGGCCACTTGCGTTTTGCATCCTCATCCGGTCTTGGCGAGTATTCAACAGTCGAGAAAAGAGATCTTAACAGAGCTGAACTATCTCTATCTAAATGAATTGCCGCCCGAGGTGAAACTCCTCCCAACTGTAGTAGCCAATCACGGAATTGCTATTTTTAAAAACATTACTGTCTTGGGAGACGAACCTATTACTCCGAAATCTCAGCTGGTAAATACCAAGGCATTAGATAAGCCTTTGAAAAAATCCACAAAACATATTGATGGAACAAAAGTGCAAATTTCGGACGATAGCGAAAATAGCCTGATCTTTGATATTCCAGTTACTTATAATACAAGCGTTCGAAAATGGATTAAGTACTTTCAAACCGTAGGCCGAATGACTTTTCGAAAATGGCTAGAAAGATCTTCTCGCTATCTGCCAAATATTCAGTCGGATCTAGCGCAAGCGGGGCTCCCACAGGATTTGGCGTATCTCGCAATGATTGAAAGTGGCTTTTCACCGAGAGCAGAGAGCTCGGCGAGTGCGGTCGGGATTTGGCAGTTTATGGCGCCGACTGGTAATCAGTATGGACTACATACGAACTGGTGGCTAGACGAGCGACGTGACTTTTTTAAAAGCACTCAAGCTGCGATTTGGTATATGACCGATCTTTACAAAATTTTTGGCAGTTGGTATTTGGTTGCTGCTAGTTACAATATGGGTGAATCACGAGTTAAGAAATTAATTCAACGCCATCGAACCAATAACTTTTGGACTCTTGCAGACATGGGGCTGCTATCTGACGAAACGAAAAATTATGTACCCAAAGTTTTGGCGGCAATGTTAATTGCAAAAGCACCTGCCCTTTATGGTTTTCGCGACATTGAGTATCATCTACCAGAGTCATTTGAATATTTTCATATTCCTGGCGGCACAGATCTTGAGAGGCTGGCTGCACATCTCGGGGTGAGCGCAAAGCACTTAAAGGAACTCAATCCCGAACTAACTCATGGTTATGTTCCGCGCGGCGTAGCCAATCACCTGATTCGCATTCCAAAAGGATCGATGGTTGCAGTATCGGACTATGTGAAAGCAAAACTGCCCAGCAGACCAAACTAAATGTCCGGATTGACCACATGAAAAAACCAAAACTTCTAGTTCAAAAATATGGTGGCGCTAGCTTAGCTGAAGCCAATCAAATAAGAGACATCGCCGCAAAAATAAGTAGTCTTCACTCTGGCGACTATGCACTGATCATTGTTGTAAGTGCGATGGGGCAAGCAACAGACAATTTGATCAACCTCGCCTATCAGGTTAGCCCACATCCAAATCGACGCGAACTCGATATGCTTGTGTCAACAGGCGAGAGAGTTTCAATGTCGCTTATGAGTATGGCGATTAATGATCGCAGTTGTAAGGCGATCAGTCTCACCGGAAGTCAGGCTGGGGTGCTCACCGACGATGCCCATTCGTCAGCTCGTATCATTGATATCAAACCGATGCGAATTGAGTCTGAACTAAACAAGAATAGTGTTGTCGTCATCGCAGGCTTTCAAGGCGTTTCACCTTCAACCAAAGAAATCACCACGCTGGGTCGCGGAGGATCAGATACTACGGCTGTCGCTCTTGCCGCATATTTTAAGGCGGAACGTTGTGAAATTCTCAAAGAGGTAGCTGGCGTCTATTCTGCAGATCCCCATTTAATACCTGACGCCATTCTTCTTTCACAACTTCACTATTTACAACTTCTCGACATGACTTTCTGGGGGGCTAAAGTATTACATTATCGAAGTGTAGAGCTCGCATATCTTTTAAAGGTACCGCTAAAAATCGCCCTGGCCCACGATGACGGCGAAGGTAAATCAACGATCATAGACGGAGAAGCTGCCATGTTTGAACAAGCTCGAATTTTATCAGTTAACTCTCACAAAGAAGTCCGGTGGATTGAAATTGCAAAGTCCGATCTCAACTCAGCCGTTCAGGAGTTTTTCAGTATTTTGCGCGAGTCCGCGCTACCCTCTCCGCAAATTTTAGATACTGAAAAGCGCCTCACAGCATTTGCAATTTTAGTTACCGCACCCAATGAACATCTCAATTCAATAATGCAGGCTTGCCAAACGTCTAAAAAAGCAAAATTTGAAAGCACCGAACTCTCAAGTGTCAGCGTCACCTGCAAAGGCTCATACGCATCAAACTTACCTGATGAAATCTGCAGTCATCTTGCAAGAAAAAATATTCAAATTTACAAACTACTTCTCAGCGCCATGAGCCTATCCGTGATTATCGATGCCAAAGAGCGCGATCGAACGATTCACAGCGTGCACGAGATGCGAGATGGTAGCTTGCCAAAGAAAGATGCCCTCTAGCGCCAGCTTATGGTTCGCCTGGCTCTTCTGCTAAGATCAAACAAATACGTGCGATCAAGCCAGCCTGAGGCGCGAGCTGACAGGCCAGGCGAAGCTCTGGCTTAAAATTACGATCACTCGCCAACTCTTGCTCAATTTCGTTGCGCACCGGCAGATCGACAATAGAACTCTCGATTTCGACGCGGCAGGTTCCACAAGTGCCCATTCCACCGCAGGAGTTGGCAATTTCGACCTTGTGCTTAATTGCTAGCTCCAACAGGCTTTCTTCGCCCTCAATCTCAATATTTGCCTGCATCGGCAAGAATAAAACAGAAGCTTTAGACTTTTTTTTTGCCAAACCGAAAATACCTCAACAGGCCGAGGCCGTATCATACAGGATACAACTGAGCCATTTTTTAAATTTTAATTCGTCTTTTCAAAGGCTTCCGATATACTTGCAACTTTTCTATCGTTGAACTCCCGTTGCCAAGCTATGTACCGGAACCCAAATATTTAATAGATGTTCTTTCTTTTGATTGCAATCTGAATCGAGCTCGACAAGATTGGAGCAAACGGGGGGGCTTAGATGAGATTTATAGCATTTGATTTAGAAACTACAGGATTTGTGGCTGGCGTAGACCAAATAGTTGAAATTGGAGCCGTTCGCTTTATTGACGGCCAAATCGAATCTGTTTTTGCGACGCTTTTAGACCCGCAAATTTC
>JAYVXS010000346.1:0-9594 GCA_043784965.1 Bdellovibrionales bacterium | reverse complement strand
GCTGCTGTCTCTTTGGTTGAGCGCAGATTGGCATACGCGAACCTTGCGACCGGATTCAATTTTAAATTCAACCTGCGCCAATTGCGTGAGAATAAATCTAGAAAAAAATCCGTGGTAACATTTGATCGAGGAAATCAAGTGACTGCAAACAAAGTTAATGGCAAAGAACTGATTAAGTTGGCTACTGCTGTGGTGAGTTCCGATGGTCTTACTTTGGATATGGCCAAGTCATTAATTGTAACTTTGATTGCAGCCGTTGCTGATCTTACCGATCGCGTGGAGTAGCTCGAAGGCCAACTCGCCAAGAATAGCAGTAACAGTTCAAAACCACCCAGCTCCGATGGCCTTAAGTAGCCGCCACAAACAAAAAGTAGTCGTAAGCCAAGTGGCAAAAAAACCGGCGGTCAGCCAGGTCATAAAGGTGCAAGTCTGTCTCAGGTGGAAAACCCAGATCATATTGTCATTCATCCAGTCACTTCTTGTTCCCGCCAGAGGCCACGGCCCCCGTACAATATGGCCCGTGGGTGCAGGCACTTGTTGTGTACCTCAGCACCTATCAGTTTATACCTTATGGCCGCCTCAAGGAATTTTTCTCAGAACTCTTCGGTGTAAAAATGTCGCCCGCAACAATGAAGCTATTGGTTTGAGGATTGTATTCATTTTCTCTGCAACGCCCATCATTTGCGCGAACTCACTTTTGCCTTTGAACAACATAAAGAAAAATGGGCCGGTCGCCCAATTTTCTTTAGGACAGCCAACCACAGGATGGCCCTCACCCGATGAAGCAAAAAAACTTCATCGACAAGTTCTTTGGTCGCCGATTTTAATTGAGCGCATTCAAAGGGGCAATTCATTTTCACCCCCGATATTCCGGATCAAAAGAATAGTCCCTTCTGATGGGATTAGAAAAGCAAAGCCACTTTTAGACATAAGCCGAGATACACCTTGGCGTAGCTGAGCGCGATTCGAGCCGCTAAGTTTTGGTTTTTGAATTAAGATTCAAGCTCTATGGAGTTTAGTTGTGCGGAGCCACCAAACTTTTGCAAATGAGTAACGGCCGCGGTTTTGGCAATCTTTTTAGTGAAGTCAGATTTTTTGCGCAAAAAGCTTGAGATGCAGTTAGTGGTGATCTTGAGGTTTTTGCCCATGATCTTTGGATCACTCACCAGCAGAGGTCTCGATCATGCGCTTGGTTCTACGAGATGGGCAGAAGCCGCGCTTTTTGCACGACTGATAGGTGCCAATGCGACAAGTATCTCGTGATGGCAGCCTTGGCATTGACGGCGCAAAAAGCCTTTTGCTAAAATCCTGCAATCCAGAAATGCCAAGAACTCGTCTTTGACAAAATCAAGATGTAAATTCGAGCTAGTGATTTTCAAAAAATTTGACTGTCGAAGTTGCGTCACATAAAAGATCTTGGTTTGAACGAGGTCAAATACGACAAAAGTAGCAATGTTTTACCAATGAGGAGGGCTAAATGAAGCAAAATCTGCTGACCTACGCTGACCTAGCACTTAACGCAAAGATGAAGTTGAACAATTTCGGCAAGTTAAGGCCATAATGCCAGAACTACCCGAGGTTGAGATTGTAAAGCAGAGTTTGCAGAAGATTCTGACTCCGGAGATTGAAATTCTGCGAGCGGAAGTGAGACGAAAGGATATTCGCTTCAAAATTCCTAAAAATTTACCTGAGAAATTAAATCATCAAAGGGTCAGGCAAATTCGCCGGCGAGCAAAATATTTACTTTTTGAAATGGACTCAGGAACATTACTTAATCATCTCGGCATGACGGGGAGTTGGCGGTTGCTACTTGAAGATGAAGAGCTTGGAATTCACGATCATTTCTGTTTACATCTTTCAGATAAGCGAAATTTAGTATTTTGCGATCCAAGAAGATTTGGCATGCTCGATTTTTTAGAAAAGGGCAAAGAGGATGAGTCGGCGAGATTGAAGCATTTGGGTCCTGAGCCGCTCAATGAAAAGGAGTTTTCAGCAGAATATTTATTTCAATCCTCACGCAAGCGTAGGACCCCGATTAAAACATTTATCATGAATCAAAAAATTGTTGTTGGTGTGGGGAATATTTATGCCTCTGAAGCTTTATTTCTTGCAAAAATAAACCCACTAAAAAAAGCCTCGCGCATTTCTAAAATTGAGGCCAGCCGCCTACGTGAAGCGATTTTTAATATCTTGCAAATTGCCATTAAGCTAGGTGGCTCAACGATTCGAGATTTTGTCAGTGGCGATGGCAACTACGGTAATTTTCAAAATCAATTTGCGGTTTACAGTCGAGGAAGTTTGCCTTGCAAAATCTGCCAGACCCGCCTTAAGTCTAAAGTGATTACTGGCCGATCTAGTTTTTGGTGTCCCAAATGTCAGCGATGAAGTCGAGGCTTCTCTGTTTGCATGCAATCCGGATTGCGCAAAGGCGTTAAAAAATATATTCTATATATTAATTTCGCAACCTAAAGTGTGTTTCAAACATGGCCGCATTCCGTGAATCTTCTATTGCAGTTCTTAAGCGATTGCCTGAAATGAGTGCTCTTGAAAAAGTGATGAAAGATCTGGGCAGTCGCGCTCGTGTCGAGGTCATCGATAAAGTGCGAGAGAAGGACATTGAGTTTCCACTTTATGGAATTGTCTTAGGCACAACCGATCGATCAGCGCCAACCTTGGCCCTTTCAGGTGGCGTTCATGGTCTGGAGCGTATAGGTAGTGAAGTCGTCATTGCGTATTTGAATACGATTTGCCGAGCGCTTGAATGGGATGAGACTTTACAAGACCGCCTGAAAGTTTCACGTATGGTATTTATGCCGATTGTGAATCCAGTAGGGATGTTTCTTACTCGCAGGTCAAACGGCAACGAGGTCGATCTCATGAGAAACTCACCAGTTGTTGCCGAAGAGGACCCACCATTTCTTTTGGGCGGCCAAAAAATAAGTCGTAGACTCCCTTGGTATACCGGTAGTGTTACCAAGTCAGAAGAGATGGAAACAGAATCTCGAGCGCTTTGCGATTTTTACAAGCGAGAGGTTTTAGCAGCGAAAATTTCGATGAGTATTGATGTTCATTCTGGATTTGGAGCTATTGACCAATTGTGGTTTCCTTATGCAAAGTCACGCCGGCCGCCACCGCATATTGCTGAAATACAAGCGCTTAAGAATCTCTTTGATCGCACCTATGCAAATCATTTTTACAAAATTGAGCCTCAGGCCTATACCACACACGGTGATTTGTGGGACTATTTATATGATGCAAATCTGCATCAAAAAGAAAGTAATCTCTATTTGCCGTGGACTCTTGAATTGGGCTCATGGCTTTGGATTCGAAAAAATCCGATACAATTATTTTCTGCATTAGGGCCATTCAATCCGCTCAAGCCGCATCGGCTACAACGCATTTTACGTAGGCATATTACATTATTTGATTTTTTACACCGCGCGCTTATTTCTCCGGAAAAATGGACTAAATTAAACGATATCAAGCGAAAAAATCTAACCAGTGATGCAATGGAGTCATGGTATGCCGCCTAAAAAAGCTGATTCTCTTTTTATACTGATTAGGGGTCTGGGGCGAGAGTCTGAGCATTGGGGTGACTTTCCCAAAAGGCTTCAAACGAAAATTCCCAATGCGATTGTTAAATGCATTGACCTACCAGGCACCGGCGAAAATCTCGCCATGGCATCGCCTTTTCATATGCGAGAACTTTCAGAATTTGTACGCAGTGAGACTGAATTTATTAAAACAAAATTAAATTTAGGGCAGATTAAAACCTTTATTCTTGCACCTTCTTTAGGGGGCATGATCGCTGCGGATTGGATGTTGAGCTATCCCAAAGACTTATCTGGGGCCATCTTAATCAATACCAGTTTCGCTTCTTGGTCGACTATTTTTGAAAGACTTCAGCCAAAGTCCTATCATCATATTTTGCAAATTGTACTACGAGAAAAAGACTCCTACGCTCGCGAGAGTGAAGTGGTTCGAATGGTGAGCAATGATAAAGACAAATTTTTGGATCATGCCAAGTCGTGGGCCAAAGTTTTTGCGACCCGACCCATTCAAATCACAACCATTTTGCGTCAGCTGATGGCAGCTCATGAATTTCATCCACCAAAAGTGAAAGTTGAAACGCCAGCGCTGTTATTGGCTAGTGCTGAGGATCGTATGGTAAATCCAAAGTGTTCTGAGCTCATTCAGAAAGTTTGGGATTGTGAAATGGCTATTCATCCATGGGCGGGCCATGACATCCCCCTTGACGATCCCGATTGGGTGGTCGAAAAAACTGCGAACTGGTACGAAAGCCTGGTAATGCCAACTCTTAAGGTGGCTTCGGCTCTAGGCTAGTACTCTTGATGAAGGCGTTGGATAGTCGACTGTCCAGCGGCCTCATTAATATAGCAAGAACTCGACTTCTTAAACGGACCCTAAGAAATTATGTGACTCCTATTATTCCAATGATAAGATTGTGAACTAATGGTCAGACACACAACTCAGAATATTCATCAGTCTATTGTTGCGATCGGCGCCGCCTCACGATTTTGTATAAACTCAGTTTTTATCCTGGTATTACCTATTTTTTTGGCGACTGTTCAAACCCAAGCTGGAAATTTGAATTTAGAGCTACCGCAAGTTGAATTAGCCCCTGCAATTCTAAAAAAGGGCTATGAAATTGATCTAGGCCTTCAAAATGAAAAATTTTCAGCAGCAGAAAGTGCACTCAACGGCTACAATAGTTTTACTGATGCAAAGCTAAGAGCAAAGGGCCAGGCCGGCTTTTTCAGTGCAGAGTTTTTTAGTATAAGATTGTATGTCGACCTTGGTGCTACCTACTCGGCTAATATAACGAATTTTGCAACCGGATATGTGCCAGAGGTTTACGCTACAGTTTCATCCCCTCATGCTGAGTTCACCGTGGGACGACGATTTTTTAGCTGGAGCGAACTTGATTCCAATTGGCAGCTCGGATTGTGGCAGTCTGATTTCAGATGGAATTATTTGCAGCCCATTGAGCAGGGCCTCTTTGGCGCCTTTCTTGATCTGCATACCAGTGAATGGAAGCTGTTATTGTATGCCTCGCCGCTTTTTATTCCTGAACAGAGTGCCCCATTTAATATATCCAACGGTCAAATCAATTCGCAGAGTCCATGGTTTTCGCCGCCTGCAAAATACGTTCAATTATTTTCAGGTCGAGCAAATATTGTTTATAATTTAGTGGCCCCGCCAACTTCTGATATTGTTAAACAGGTCTCAGTAGGCGGGGCCCTACAGTGGAATCCAAAACCCTTCTCGATCAAAGTTTCGTATATCCATAAGCCGAGAAATGCACTTTCTTTGCCGGTCGATGGCTATTTGGCGCTGCAGCCCGGTGGCAGCAACGCGCCGGTTTTCATTTATCCGAAAGTTATATTTCATAGTCTCGCAGCTCTCGATTTGAACTACCAGCAGGGGATGTTCAGGGCCTGGCTATCTGCTCTCACTGAAATTCAAGACACTCAAAATTTTGATAGCAATCTCACCTATCAAATTCTTTCGAATCAATCTTTATTCAGCCCTGGCATAGAATGGATGCCTTTTACTGGCCAATATTCAATGAAATTCAGCAGTAGTTTTCTTTTTCAATCCGGGGGCGAAGTCAGTGAAGTTGGCAGTCTTTCAAGCCCTGGGACCAACATATTTTCTTACCCCATTAACTTTCGCAAGGCGAGCCAGCTGCGCATCATGCAACCGCTTTTGCGCTCACACGAACACTTACTTGATTTGAACTTGAAGTGGATCGAAGAATTCAATGATCAATCTTCGCTTATGATGGCGGAACTCAATTATCAAATGAATTACTCAAATTTGTTCATTGGAACTAATCTTTTGGGAAGTGGCGCGCCGGCAAGTAACTCTGGCTTTTTACCGAGATTCCGTGGTAATAGCCTGGCCTATGCCGGAGCCAGCCTTCAATTCTAAGTTTTTTCTCATTGTGAATCCTGGGCTCGAAGAGCTTGCTTTAAAAGAGCTAGTCGCCGCCCTTTCAGAAATTAAAAATATTAAGAAAGTTTTAGGTGGCATAGAGTTCGAATGTGAAATTTATTCAGGACTAGAGCTCAATGCGAAGCTTAAAATTCCTTCTCGTATTTTAATGCGAGTTGAAGACCTTGCGGCCAGTGATTTTCCGAAGTTGTTTAAAAAATTGCAGCGTATAGCTTGGCAAGATCTAATTTGGCCAGGGACGCCATTGCGTTTTGAAGTAAGTAGTGAGGGGTCGCGGCTTTTTTTGAAAAAACGTATTGCCTCAACGGCCGAAGACGCAATAAAAAAATACTTTAAGGCATTGAAGCCTGAAAAAAGCACTCTGGTCCCACCGCTCAAAGCCAACTTAGATGAGCAGCGCATATTTTTACGCTTTATCGATGATATTTGCACCCTGAGTATCGACACCTCCGGAGAGCATCTACACAAACGTGGCTATCGTAAATTAATTGGTGAGGCGCCACTACGAGAGAATCTCGCTTCAGCTCTTTTGAATGCACTCTTTGATCAAAGTGAGTCCTTAAACGCTCAGTCCTTTGAATTGGTAGATCCTATGATGGGGTCTGGGACGTTTTTACTTGAGGCCTATCACTATTTCTCTAAATTTGAACTCCGTGACTACGCTTTTGAAAATTGGCCATTTATTCAAATAAAATCAGAAAAGAAATCTCCAACGGCGCCGGCCATGGTGAAATTGCCGCTGGAGATTTTAAAAATCAATAAATTGCTAGGCTTTGATCAAGATGACGAGGCCTTGCATATTACGCAAGAGAATTTTTCGAGTTTAAAAAGGGCTGCTGCACAAAATATTGTGAATGCTCCGAAATTTGAAGTATTGCAGAAGGATCTTTTTGCCGCCGCCGATTTGGCGTTTTCAGCTAGTCCGTACAGAATCTTGATCTGCAATCCTCCTTATGGAAAACGCCTTAAGGTAACTGGTAAAATCACTGATTTTTATTCTCATTTATTTGCGCAGTGTGAAGCCAAAATTAAGCCGGCTCTCGCCGGATTTTTAATATCAGATGAAGTGGTCGAAAATCAAATTCGCTTTCCGAAAAGCTGGCAGCTCATAGAGCAACTTAAATTTAAAAATGGCGGCATCAAAGTTCGATTTCTGATTTTTAGAGGTCAGCCCCTAAGGAGTTGTGACGAAATAAACTAGACATTTAGCATCTCATCTCTCGGCCATCTTTAAGCGCTCCTCCTTGTGGTCTCCTCAACATATCGCAAAGGATATGTCTTCGTCGATCCTCAGTCCGGTGCACTCAAAGCTGACCAAGATCTGAGCGCGAAACAGAAAAAGCTTAAAGCATTGCGGCTGCCAATAAACAGCAACAAAGTAGCTTTACATAAGTGAGACGTTTCATTATGAGATCACTTAGCTAAGAAATACGGCCAATCAAAGCGGTCGAAACTTGTAGTTTAGAAAGCGACAATTGAAAAATAGAAGCCTGACTACAATTTACCAGTGCAACTTTTCTCCATCATCACCTCATAAGGGGTTTTCCAGTCAAGGATTTTCATCGGCCGATTGTTGATTTCAAATTCAATTATTTCTAGCTGCTTATTGGTGGCCTTTGTCAGATCGGTTTTCTTTGGGTAGTATTGCCGAAGGATGCCGATTCTATTTTCATTCATTCCCCTTTGATAGCTTGAGTAGGGGTCACAGAAGTACACTTTAACCTTGGTTTTCTTTTCGTAACTTTGGTGGTCTGAAAATTCTTTACCACAGTCATTTGTCATGGATTTTTTGGGAAGGTTTTTGAGCGCAATGATCGTCTCCTTTGTCACTTTTTTGGCATGCTTGCCATTGAGCTTTCTGAATTTATTGAACCTGGATTTACGATCCACGATAGCAAGGACTGCGCACTCATGGTTCTTTCCTATCATCAAGTCTCTCTCCCAATGGCCTACCTTTTTTCGCTTATTAGCTTTCTTAGATCGCTTAGAAATTGATCTCGTGTTTTTGATCTTCCCACGTCGATCTTCAGAGGGAAAACGCTTCTTTCGGTGCCGACCTGATCGCCTCAGATTCTTCCAGAGCTCACCACCATTTTTACGATCCTCATGGATAAATTTATAAATGGTTTCGGTGCTGACTATCTCTTCACCCTCCATTTTTAACCTATTGTAAATTTGCTCCGGCGACCACTTCGCCTCGAGTCGTTCGATAATCCTCATCATTATTACCGGATTCATCTTATACGGGCCGTGCTTGGGTTCTTCGCGGTCCACGGCCAGTGAGCGCCTGATTGGGCCGACAGCCCCTGTCACCCTTATTTCGTGAAATTTCTCTACCAATTGTCGACTTATGAAAGCCGAGCTTGTCGGCAATCATTGTATTTGATAGTCCAGCATCGAGACCGTCTTTTATTCGAAGACGATCCTCTTTAGTCACCCGACAGTATCCCATTCTGCAACTCCTAAACCCCTGGGCGTCGCCACGGATCACGCCGGAAATATTTATGTATTAGATGGAGCAAGTTTCACTATTCGCAAAATAGATGCCGGCTGAGTAGTGACCACATTGGCCGGCCTAGCTGGAGTTTCTGGCAGTGTCGATGGCGCTGGATCAGCAGCAAAATTTAATTTTCCACAGAGGATTGCTACCGATCAGGCGGGTAATATCTTTGTTGCCGACACTAATAGTTCAAGCATTCGCATGATTAATCCCAGTGGCGTGGTAACCACATTGGCGGGCATGGCGGGAGTTTCAGGCCATAGCAACGGTACCGGCGCGGCCGCCAGATTTAATTTTCCTCAAGGGGTTGCAGCTGATTATTTTGAAAATATCTATGTCGCTGACACCGCCAATTCGATTATTCGTAAAATCACTCCGCAAGGAGTGGTAACGACTCTGGCGGGTAAAGCTGGCGTACAAGGAAGCGTGGACGGATTAGACTCTGAAGCTAGCTTTGGTTTGCCACGGACAATTGCAATCGACCCCGCAGGTAATGTTTATGTGACAGATGCTAGCAAGCCAACTATAAGAAAAATTAGCAAAAGGCTTGGTCACGACAATTATTGGGGTCTATGCTTCGATTGGACCTTCAGATGGCTCGTCGGACGAAGTTCAGCCTGAGGCACTGTCTTCATTTTCTGGGATCGCATACTCAAATGGTGCTCTATTTGTTATTTCGAATAATGCAATTTTAAGAGCTGATCCCTAAAAGTAGGTTCTTTCTTTTTTAATTTGGTAAATTGAAATAATTTTGAATGTCCATTTAGCTTCGATTTTTATGGGTGTTAGTTTTGATTTTGAAGTAGAAGTTTAGTGCCACCAAATAGCTGGCAGCAATTGTGGGACGGTCCTACCGAACTTGAGGGTAGAAATTGGGATGTACCTCTACTATTTCCAATTCCAAAAAACAATCGTTCGGGTCCTCAATAAAACAATTGGATCTAAGCAAATTGGCAATATAGCAAGTTATTTAGCTAGAAGACATTTAGGGCCCGCGCAAAAATAAGTATTACAACTTTTGCTAGCCCGGATATTTCATCAGTTTCGTCGTGAAATCGCTGATTCGCAGACTGGCCTGGCGCTTGAGAGACCTTTGAGTGAGGCAACCTCAAAGC
>JAYVXS010000345.1:0-2946 GCA_043784965.1 Bdellovibrionales bacterium | reverse complement strand
AACAAAGCAAAAGGGAAGACAAAAAATAAGAACAAATCCGGCTCTTTTCATACTGGCAAATTTGTTTCAATATTTTGCTGAACGAAAACTCTAGTCTTCAAATTTTTCGAGTTTGGCGGGCCCTTGCCAAGAGTACCGCCCTTCCACTCCAAATAGCTCACCTGCAAAGCCGGTACGATGAATAAAGTCATAACCAAAGAAAAGTCTTGTACCTGTTTTAGGGCAAGCGTATGAGCAAACCAAGGAGATTTTATGATGCTGGTAACATTTTACGCGGTTTATATTTCTATCAGTGTGGCCTTTACCTTCTGGGTCGGACGAAATTTATTTCGTAACGGTCGCATTTTCTTAATCGATTCGTTTCGTAGCGACGAGAAAAAGGCCGATGCCGTCAACCAGCTCCTACTCGTAGGTTTTTATTTGGTTAATTTTGGCCTTGTCTCTTTGTTCTTATCAATTGGCTCTAAACCTACGAACGGAATCGAAGCCTTTGAATTTTTGGCTCACAAAATTGGTATCGTCTTGATTGTGTTGGGCGGTATGCATTTCTTCAATATGCGAAATATCTCGAATATGCGATCAAAGGCTCTTAACAAAGTTGAGAAATAAAATGAAAATCGTCATTGCCGGCGGCTCAGGACAAATCGGAGAAATACTAACGAGAGAGTTCAAAGCCAAGGGGCATGAAATTCGAATTCTTTCTCGCACTGACGCTAAAGGATTACCATTTGTGAAATGGGATGGCCGCACGCTAGGTGATTGGCGAAATGAAATTGATGGCAGTGATGTTGTTATTTGTCTGGCTGGCCGGAGCGTGAATTGTCGATACACTGATGAAAATCTGCGGCAGATGATGGACTCACGAGTTGAATCCACTCGTGTCATTGGCGAAGCCATTGCCCAATCCAAGCGGCCGCCAGCGGTCTGGCTACAAATGAGTACGGCAACAATTTATGCCCACTCTTTTGACCAGGCCAACGATGAAGAAAATGGTGTAATCGGCGGCAAGGAAATCGATGCGCCAGCTTATTGGAGCTACAGCATCGACATTGCCAAAGCCTGGGAAAAAACTTTGATGGACGCACCAACTCCAACCTCACAAAATATACAGACGCGAAAAATCGCCATGCGCACGGCGATGGTGATGAGCCCAGACAAAGCGGGGATTTTTGATGTACTCTTTCGCCTAGTTCGTTTTGGCTTGGGCGGCCCCGTTGGTAACGGCAAGCAATTCATCTCATGGATTCATGAGACTGACTTTGTGAGAGCTATTGAATTTTTAATCTCTAGAAATGATATTGAAGGTGCGGTGAACCTCGCGGCACCAGGTCCGCTACCTCAAAGAGAATTTATGTCCATTTTACGCAAAACTGCTGGAGTTCATATCGGTCTACCAGCAGCAAAATGGATGGCCGAAATCGGCGCTTTCATCTTGCGTACTGACACCGAACTCTTATTGAAAAGCCGCAGAGTGATTCCGACCCGCCTATTGAACTCCGGATTTAAATTTGAATTTTCAGATTGGAAAAAAGCAGCGCTAAATTTAGTGAGTCGTCATCGTGCAGATCGGAAGAAACTATGAAAAACCAAAAAATAGTGACCTGGTCGCTCGCTATCTTATTTGTCATTACGCTCTTTTGCGGCACACAAATCAAGCCCTGGATGTTTATGTGGCTTCTCGCCATTGAACTGTACGCATTTTTCAAATGGATTAGCTTGGTCTATCGTGATGAGAGCGCCACTGAAGTTCAGTATCCCTTAATTTACTTATTGGGGTGGGTGGGTATGGATCCGGCCCCATTTACTCGCCGAGATAGTAAAAATATCTTGGCTGACATTGCGCTAGTTATGCCGGAAGGTATTTTCATTCTTCTTTTTGGACTAATTTTTCATTTACCCAATGCTTCGTTTGCCAAAACATCCATTGCATGTACAGAAATCGGCTGTGAAAGTGGTTTGAAAATTTCTATCGCATCCAACTACATTTGGGTAGCTGGGCACTATCGATTTGAATTTACCATAGATAGCAAGAAAGTTTTGTGCTGGGGCTCATTGCCATTGAAATCTTGTGATTCAAAATCAATTCAGTGTACTACTTCGAGTCCAAATATAATGATAATGGAATCAGGATGTGCTTTGCCTAAAGCTTCCCACGGTTTTGGAGATATAAACATTACCTCATCTCCCAAGTCGGTAAGCCTTCAAGTTTTGAGAAATAACAAACGAATTGGTCAAATGAAAGCAACACCCGATTATAGAACAATTTATCCAAATGGCAAAGCGTGCCCATCCAAATGTGAGCAGTCCGCCATAGAAATAACTTTGAAATAAATTAAAAACATCATCCGTAAAATGAACCCCGCCAGTTAGCAGGGTCCACCAGATTCAAATCTGAATCTATTCTGAAGATTTTCTAAATCTTTACTGACTTTATTCTACCGATTCAGGATTCTTCATGATCAAGATGGCCGCCATTAATTTTGGTAAATAGTCTTTATTGCCTTCATAGCCTTTGCGAATCAAAATCCATTACACTTAGGTTTAACTTTAACTTGCTCATGGCAAAGGCAAAAAAACTCAAGCCAAAAAAGCCGATCAAAATCAAAAGATTCATATTTAGATAAGTCGAGAGTACCTGGGCCAAGCTCATTTGCGACCTCCAGCTTGACCTATCAATTAGAGACAGGGTTGAAATACTCAATCCAATCCCAATCTGGCGAAGCAAGATATTTTAATTCTTTTCCCATATTCAAATACTCACAAACAACTTCTTCCTCATGAGGTTTCATTTCACGTTAATATGTTATTGTTTCCTAAAAAATATTCAGAACGAGCAAGGCTTATCAACGATCGACTTGTCCGTCTTATCTCAATTTTGGAGAATTACCCAGCATACAAGCCGCTTATTGATTCACTCTTAAAAGAAAGAAGTGATGAGTTTGATGT
>JAYVXS010000344.1:0-2962 GCA_043784965.1 Bdellovibrionales bacterium | reverse complement strand
TGGATTAAGAATAGAAAGAATTTCGACCTAATCGTTGAAAAAATGAAAATATTAGGACAGGAGATTGCCGTTATGTCCAAGGAAGATCAGGTCAAAAGCTGGTAAATTATTTATTGGGAGTTCCCTAAGACCGCAGATGAGCGAATATATTGGCTCCAGTTCTCGTGCGAAAGCAGCCTGATATTTTCTGTTTTACTTTTTGCATTCGGATGTCGCCCTCGGCTAAGTTATTTGTAAATGGGATGGTGAAGTCACGCATGAACCCGAGGACTTGATCGCGGTTGCGGTCAAGTCGGTCGAGCAGATTTTTGCCCTTGGCTTGTTTTTTTCGGCCACGTTTGCCAGTTTGCTCGGGATCGCCGCGGTGAGTGTGGAGTTTTTTTCCGGCTATAATAATGGCCTGATATTCTGTCTCGAATTTATTCAGCAGATATTTCGACAGGCAGGTTTCGCCATTTTTCTTGGTCTCAAAGACAACTCGATGAAATATCAGAAGCAGCGCGTGCATGCGGCCAGCCCACTTCTCTTTGTGTTGTTCAAAGGCAAAAGTGAGCTCGCGCAAATGATGAGCGTTGCAAAGGAAATGGATGCAGTATTCGAACCCATAATATGGAGACCAGGCATCGTGAATGGCCTTGCCCCTGAACTTGGGTAATATGCCAATCTCCTGCATTGCTTTGCCTCTGCGAAAGCAACTCACTGCGAAGTAAGTGAGCGACCGCAACTGTCGCAAACAGTGACAGGATGAACGACGGTCTTATCAGGATTATCCACCTGAGAAAGACTGGCTCCCTTATGGCCTGGCTGGCCACCAGACTTTTTGCCGCTTGGCTTGCGGCTGCTCGATGTTTGCGGGGCTTTCTTGAGTCCATCGGAGCTCGGAGGCTTCGAGCTGTTACTGCTATTTTTGGCAACCTGTGCCTCAAGCTCATCAACACGTGCGGACAATGCAGAAACACAATCAATCAGTGCCGAAATCACAGCCCTCGCGGAATCTGATAAACTTTCGTCGGATTTCAGAAAAGCTTTTGCTGTTTCAACCGTCTTGGTTGTTTGAGTCTTCAGTGGCGTCATGATTTGATCCCCTCGATCAAATGCTACCACGAATTTTATCAACCAGATTTTGCGCTCACATTTGCCTTACAGCAGGTTCAAAAACAAATCACAAGGTTTTGCCGTCAGAACCCCAGTAAGATCTTTTTTAATAAATGGCCGATTTACACAATTTGAAAAAACTCATATAAAGCTTCACTCAAATGATCATCCAAGCTTTTGAATGTAGGATATAAAAACTAAGTGGAGGGGCGTCTGTATAGTTCAGGGCCATAATCACAAGTGGTAATTCTCAATATCGAAAACATATTTTTTTATTTGCGTGGAGATATCTACCTTGAACTAAAAAGGAAGCGCCCACTACATCTCTCATTGCGAAAAATATAGTAGGCGAATTTAAACAAGAACTATTTCAGAAGGTCAGATTTAAATCGGATACCAGCAATAATTTGGTTTTGAGCTTGGTTTGTGCTAGCAGCACCAGTTCCAAGATCAGTATTTCCATTTGCTACAGTGTAAACAACATGATAACGGAAATCTTCATCTTTCTTAGGGTAGTATTCTACGCCCAATTGGTATGCAGAAGTCTTAACAACCTTTGAAACAGTTGCAGATGTATTAGTCGTTTGATTTGAATTTTCATAACCCAAAAAGGCCTTAAGACCTTTATCGTCCATTTTATAACGAGCCAACAACATGATAGATGTTGTTGTATCAGTCTGACCTGCAGTTGTCTTATCAGCATAGCTATTTGCAATGTAATCAGCGTCAACATCAATAACTGGTATAGTGTACTTAACACCAGCACTCATATAGGTATTAGTAAGTCCCTTTGTGCTAGCTGTTTGGTTTTGACGTCCTTCTGAAAGGTAACTAAGAGTTGGATTAAGAACGCCATCCATAAACTTACCTAACCAACGACCACCAACAGCTTGTCTTGCGTTGTTCGCATTACCAGCTGCCGTACCTGTATCTGTTGAGCCAGCACCTGGATCAGTCACAGAAAAAAGAACTTTTTGTCCTGCAAAATCATATCTCAAGCCTACACCCGTAGTATAGATCATACCGTTTCCAATAGTTTCCAAGAAAGCCTTTGGATACATATATACATCTGATAGATCATAATATCCAACCCAACCAGCAGCTCCCGACCATTGCTTTCCAACAGTCAGCAAAAGTCCTTCAGACAAAGTGCGCTGAATGTATGCATAATCTAAAAAGTTTGATAGATTGTCTGCCGCAAATGGATAGCCCACAACAGAAGTAGTTGCAGCTGTATTTGGAAGGTTTGGAGGACTCATGCGGACACGGTATGCCGTTTCTTCGCCAATTTTACCAGTGAAGTCTACGCGTAGAGACTGAATACGAAATGTTGAATTTGTTGGACGAGTTCCAGCAGGACTTGTTGCATCGTCATTGTAGTTTTGGCTGAGGTTATCTACGCGTCCATCAATCACAATTTTTGAATCCGTAGATGTGGCTTCCGCTTGGATACATGTGAACAAGAACAGTCCCATTCCCGTCAGGATTGTTTTTCTCAGAGTCGTTTTATTCATTGTTGCTCTCCTATTGATTATTTGCACTTATACTTGAAGTAATACCTATTACTTCAAGATTTAATTACCTTTGGATACCATTGCATCTTTAAGCCAAGTTGCTGTCAACAATCATTTGCGTTAATTTAGAAAATATTAAAGCTGCCTAACCCGGATATTTCATCAGAGTCGCGTCATCTAGAATTTTGGCCTGAAAATATTTTAGCCTAAATTATTCGAGTATTTTTTGCGAAAAATTTGAAATTTTGGAAGCTTTTTTTGGGTTTTGAATACTCCTCGGCCTATCCCCAATTTTTTCGTTGTTGGGGGCTTTGAGGTTTTTCAAGCTGTGCCGATTAAATTCAATGCGAGCT
>JAYVXS010000343.1:0-9689 GCA_043784965.1 Bdellovibrionales bacterium | reverse complement strand
CTTGAAGAATCCGATTTTGTCGTGATTTTAATCTCTTCTCTATTGCAATTTGCACAATGAGGCCACCAAGTGACTCCCGCCTACTCCCCCTAGGCCCGCGACAGCTACTTTTTTATTCTTTAAGCTATCAAGTTCTGTTCGTGTGACGAAACCAATTGTTCGAGAAAATGCCAGAGCGTAATCAAAGGTATTTTTTAAGGGAACGAGTTTTTTGTTGGCACTTTGAATATCTTTCTTATCGGCAAAATATTTTTACAGTAAAATCTTTAAGAGAACGGGTTCTTTTTTTTTGAAGCTGCACCTTGGTCGAGTAGAGAATGTCAAAATAGCGCCAATCCTAAATATTGCCTTAAATTTTACTCCTATCTGGTCTATATTAAGCACATGATTTTAAAAATATGTATCCTGAGTTTAATTTTGATGTCGGTCGCTTGGTCAGCAGAAGAGCCCAATAAAATAGTAGAGAATGCCGATCGGCATCGCGGATTTGAAACAGATGTGAGCTTTGATGTATCAGTGACTGATTTTATATCTCAAAAAAAAATTCGTGAATCGCGCTACAATGTTTTGCAAAAAACTCTTGATCAAATCATCGTAAACTCGACGCTACCAGAAAACGAAAGAGGTAAAAAGCTTTTATTTTCGGTCGAGAGTTTGTGGTTTTATACCCCAGACATCAAAAGAGCGACCAGAGTTAGTTTGCAACAGCGTCTCACAGGTGAGATTTCAAACGGAGATCTCGCGCACGCAAATTATCGGGGTGACTATGATGCAAAAATAATTTCTGAAGAAAAAATCAATAACCGAAACACCTGGAAGCTTAGACTCACGGCCAAGAAAAAATCTGTCACCTATAGTCTCATAATTTACTGGATCGAGAAGGAAACTTATGAGCCCGTTCGAGCAATTTTTCAAACCGCATCAGGCAAAGCTTTGAAGTTTTGTGAGTATGCGAATAGCAAAAAAATCTTAGGCCGGGATCTGATCACTCAGATAAAAATTACCGATGCCTTGAGAACGAGTCACTATTCATTGCTCAATTATTTTAACTATAAAAAAAATAAACTTGATGACTCATTATTTAGCAAAGACGCACTTGGAAATGACTAAATACAAGGCCACTTTTCGTGCTTTCATCTTTTTGTTTCTTTCCTGTTTGTTCTCAATAGTTGATGCTAGGCCAAGCATTAGCCCCATCACTAGTCAAAATCGACGACCCACTAAAACTTGGATGCATTCAGCCTTTGTAGCAGATTTTAGACTTGGTGAACATATTCAGTCCGATCAGGGGCTTTCAACAGGTCGAACAGGGGTAAGTATCACTGAAAAAATTGAATTTACAAAAGATATAAAATTAACTTTGGGCGGAAGATACGAAAACGAAGCAATTTATAATTGGCTTCCCAAAAACTATCCACAAGATTTGCGCGATACTCAGTCGAACCTTGCTTGGCCAACAGACACCAACTTGAAAATAAAGTATTCACATTTTTTGGCAAGCTTGGGCTATCAACAAATAGTTTGGGGCGAAACCTTTGGAAATAATATCTCAGATGTCGTTAATCCAAAAGATTACCGAGAACTTAATCTCGAAAATTCATCTCGCGCTCGTTTGCAAATTCCTGCTATTAATTTGCAGTGGCTCAGCTTGCATTCGTCGGCCCAGCTTATTTTAATTCCGAGACCGGCTTTCAACTGGATGCCAAAAATAGGTAGTGATTTTGCGCCAAAAGCTCCCGCGGTTTTAGGAACTGCCAATCTCCTCATCGATGACCAAGATCCAACAAGCTTTAATAAAGCGGAGTGGGGCACAAGATTTTCAAATCAATTTAAGAATCTTGACATTGCACTTTTCTATTTTAACTACTTT
The DNA here is from genome assembly GCA_043784965.1 of Bdellovibrionales bacterium. Classification (GTDB taxonomy): domain Bacteria; phylum Bdellovibrionota; class Bdellovibrionia; order Bdellovibrionales; family JAMPXM01; genus JAYTQQ01. Next base: position 7,819 of record JAYVXS010000343.1, on the reverse strand, counting down.
GATCGCATGCCTGTATACTCGCTCATATCTGACTTCTCAGCTCCAAATACATTCAAATTGATTCCACATCACCGTATAATCGAGTCTTTCGGCCTCAACGCAACCTATGATTTCAGTGGATATCTCGTGAGGCTTGAAAGCGTGTATAGTACCCCCCGCAGTCTCAATATCATAAACTCAACCGGGCTAACCGAAGTTCAATACAATGAACTCAAATATATCTTAGGACTTGATTTGCCAGGAATTCAAAAATTTACTTGGAGTTTTCAATACTCTGAACAACTTTTAAAAAAAGATCAGGGCTTTAGTCCAAACCAAAACAGACTCGACCTCAATATTTCAAGAAATTTGTCTCAAGATAGTTCGGCGAATATATTACTCAGCATATTTACAATGGACGGAAGCCAGCTTTGCCAGGCAAAATATACTTATGCTTTGAATCACTCTTGGGAAATTGAGCCAAGAATTGATTTATTCGGTGGCTCTGCCGAGAGCATATTTGGACAGTATCGACGTGCAAGCCGAGCCATCGTTAGCCTCAAAGGAATTGTTTTATGAGTTTACTTCTCGAGCTTTTACAAGTATCCAAAAACTTTGGTATAAACGAATCACGGGTCATTGCTCTTAAAAGCGTTTCTCTTAAAATTAAAAAAGGAGAGTTCACCGCATTTGCAGGTAGCTCTGGCAGTGGCAAAACAACGCTTCTCAATTTGATGGGTGGATTAGAGATTCCTTCGTCCGGAAGCATTCAATTAGAGGGAGTTTCTCTCGCCGACCTCTCAAGCAAGCAATTGGCAAATTTACGCAGGCATAAGATGGGATTTATTTTTCAAAGCTTTAATCTCTTACCCGTCTTAAGTGGTTTCGAAAATGTCGAATATCCGCTTTTACGACTTGGCCTCAAGTCTCAAGAGATCCGTGAAAGATCGCTTTCAGCTTTAGAGAGAATGGGACTCCAAAAGGTCATGCATCACAAACCGAATCAGATGAGCGGGGGCCAGCGGCAGCGTGTTGCGATTGCTCGTGCCATCGTTCATCGGCCCAGTATCATTTTTGCTGACGAACCGACCGCAAATCTCGACAAGAAAACGGCGTCTGAAATCATTCACCTCATGCACTCGCTTAATGAAGAAAGTGGCGTCACTTTTGTTTTTTCGACACACGATCCTCTCATTATGGATGCTGCAAAGCGGGTGATCTCGATCTCTGACGGAGAAATCATCAATGATGAGGTGCGGTCATAAGCATTTTATATTGGCGGCTCGCTCTAAGAAATTTGTTTCGGCATAAGACACGCCTGAGTTTGAATCTCATTTTATTAATAGGTTCGTTTACCGCTATTATTATCTTCAATGGCTTTAAGATGAATGTTCTCGGAACCATGCAAGACATCCTTATCGAATCCCAATACGGACATATCCAAGTTGCGCAGGCCTCTTTTTGGGACAACTCACCGATCGACCAACCCACTGACAAAATGATTGCCTCACCACTTGATCTCATCAAAAAAGTTTCGTCATTACCTGAGATCGAATCGGTCTCTTCTCGTGTCGGATTTTTTGGACTTGCAAACACACAATATCAATCTGTACCGGCCTATTTCATCGGATTTCAAAATGAAGTCGAAACTAAAATGCAGAAACGTCTTTTGTTTGTTGAGGGCTCAGCCCTTCAGCATGCGCGGCAAGTTATTTTAGGCTCAGGTTTACAAAATGTACTCAGGGTCAAATCTGGAGATCAAATCACCCTCGTAGGTTCAACTTTAAATGGCAGCATGAACGCAATTGATCTTCAAGTTTCAGGTATTTTTAGTACAGGCTTTGCCGAGGTCGACAATGTGACGGCATTTATTAGCTTAGAAGATGCACAGAAAATTTTGGCCTCACCCTTTGTCGATCAATTGATGATATTTTTAAAAAACCCTGCCGATAGCACAACAGCTATAAATAAAATCCGCAGTCTACTGCCGGATCAAAGTCTTAAAGTAAAAAGCTGGAAGGAACTTTCTGACATTTATGTTCAAGTCGAAAATTTCTTTAACTTCCAAAATTTCATTATTGAGCTCATCCTTCTGGTTCTCATACTTTTAAGTGTTTCAAATACCACGAATATGACGGTATTCGAAAGGCTTAGCGAAGTAGGTACATTGAGAGCGCTTGGAGATCAAGAAAGTGACATTCAGTTTCTATTTTTAATTGAAGCCATTATTTTAGGAACTTTATCAATTGGCCTCGGTATCATTTTCTCTTATCTTGTTGTTCAGATCATTTCGAACATAGGATTTTCCATTCATTTACCTTTAGCAAGCCAAGCTTTGCCAATCAAAATCATTCTCTATTCAAGATCATATATCGAAGCAATTGTGGTGTGCTTTTTTTCAACTGTAGCAGCAAGCATTTGGCCGGCAAGAAGAGCCTCAAAGCTACCAATTGTTTTAGCGCTTAAGGCAAAAATTTAGGGGAGCTCATGTCGTTCTTGATTTTCAAATTGGCTTTAAGAAATTTAATTCGAAATCGCACGCGGAGCTTTCTAAATCTTTCAATGATTATTGGCGCGTTTGCTTCGATTGTGTTGTTTAAAGGATTTGCTTTCTACATCTTAAAATCAGCAGAATATACAGTCACCAAAGGCAACACCGGGCATATCCAAATCGCAAAATCCACCATGTGGAATAACCAAATCTTAAAAAATAAAGAAGAAAACTATATACAAGATTACCAAAAAATCGACCAACAACTAAGTGAACTTCAAGAAGTCAAGCAGGTGTCTGGTAGAGCGAGTCTTTATTCTCTCATATCAAATGGAGACAAAAGCGTCGGAGCTCACGCTATAGGCTTTGATCCTTCAGCTGAACCTAATGTCGAAGAAACTCTTCTTATCATTGAAGGATCGGGCTTCACAAAGCAGTCAACAGACAATTCACAAGCAAAAGTGCCAGATAAAATGAATTTTGAAGTTCTCGTTGGAGCTGGCCTACAAGAGAAGTTACAGCTCAAAATGGGCCAAAGTCTTTCACTGGTTTCGCAAACCTTAGCAGGAGCCATGAGTTCAATTGAACCTGAGGTGCGAGGGATTTTTTCGACTGGAATGCGAGAGTTTGATAGCTCGACCATCTATCTTAATCTAGCTGCTGCACAAGAACTACTGGGGACGGTCCGAGCTGAAAGACTTGTTGTTCTATTAAATGAAAACGCCTCACTTCTGGATTCAAAAACTCAAATCCAAAAGGCCCTGAATCATCAGCCTGAATTGGTCGTCAAAGACTGGCGAGAAACGGCCACCTTCTATAGAGAAATTTCAAATTTTTACGTCATTCAGAATTCGTTAGTCGAATTGATTTTATCGTGCCTTGTATTTTTCGGAGTATTAAATACGGTTGGTCTTTCTATTTATGAACGCATTGGCGAAATCGGCACTATGCGAGCCCTTGGGGATCAGCGTCATGAAATTTTAAATCAATTTCTTGTTGAAGGACTTCTCATGGGAATCTTCGGTTCGATTTTCGCTATCCCTGTGTCTTTTCTGTTGGCCTCAGGGGTCACCGCAATGCATATTCAACTCTTAATGCCCGGGGCAACTCGTAGTATACCTATGGTCATTCAGCCTCAATGGGTTGACTGTGGCACTTCTGCGATCATTCTCACTGTGATTTGTCTTATTTCAATTTTTTGGCCTGCGCACAAAGCTTTGAGAATTTCAATTGTCGATGCTCTGCGGGCCAACTCATAAAAGTTTCAACCCGCCAATCTTATCTTCTTGCTCTCCAAGAGTTGTATTCTAAATCATTTTACTTGTGGCAACTACTTCTCTACTCAAATAAAAAACTAGACCAAACTAAAGACAATGAAATGCACATGATAACTTCTAAACATTCCGCAAATCAGTCATACATAGCAATTGCTAAATGGCTGGTACTGGTTTTTATCCAAGCTTGAATGGCAGACAAATCATTGATATGATTTTGCAATGAAATATTTTTTAATCTTACTCTGTGCATTTAATATCTGGCTAGGAATGGCTCTCTTTTCAAATCAAGCTTTGGCTGGTTGGATGGCCAATGCCGACTTTAGCTCGTGCCCAAGAAAATACGTTTCGAATACTGTAGGTTCTGAAGGGCCGTTTAACTCCGAGTCCGATTGTCTTGCAAGAGTGAGAACTGTCGAACGTGAACAAAATATGGCGTGCGTGAGATACTCTTGTACTGGACAAGGTGCCGGCACAGACGGAGCCTCCTCAACAGAAGCGGGACACCAATTGGATAGCCACATTGGTAAAGCCATCTCAGCAGGCATTTCTGGAGACATTTCGCCAAGCAGCGCAGTTGGTTTAGTTGGAATGGGAATGATCGGAAATGCTTTGCTTGCCCCGGCGGCACCCCAGCGCCAGAAAACTCCAGCTGAAATCGAGGCCGACCGTGTAGCCGCCGAGCGTGCAGCAATAGAAAGCGCTCGTCAAGAACGCATACGCCAAGAAAAAAAGGACGCGCACGTTGCACCGATGTTCGCATTGCTTGATCCAATTCCTAATGCCAATCAGCCAGCAAAAAAACCAACACTTTCGAATTACTATACAAAAGGCTTCGAGCATGCGAGCCAGTGTATTTCACAAAATGCAGGCTCAGCTTGCTCTGGCGCCACAGCTGAACAACAACAAAATTGCATCAGTGATTACCGCGCAGGCTACGATGGTGGAAATCGCCAAAAGAACCTCACAATGGAAGAGGCCTTTCAAGCTGGCTTAGCGGCAGGCTCCCGCGGAGTACTAGCAAATGGAGCATCAAATGAACGCGCGACTGGACCTTGTCGCCTTGAATGGATCGAAAGTTACAATCGTGGACATTTTGATGGAAAAAATAGAAAGCCGGCGAAATAAAATGTTAATTAACATACGCCTTTCAATAATGTGTTTGGTTTTTCTTCTGACAGCTTCAAATGGCTTTGCTCAGGTGCAAACTCAAGCTCCTGTTTCGAATCTCGAAAAGGCTATCATTCATCAAAGCTTATCTCGACAATATGTTGAGCAAAAAAAGTGGCAGCTTGCCCGCGATGAAGCCAAACTTGCGACGGAATTAATGCCAAGTGAAGAAATCAATCGTGATGCTTGGCTTTTGCTGGCCGCAACCGAAGAACGCTTAGGCAATATATTAGAGGCACGTGACGCTTACGCAAAGTATCTGACGCTTTCACAAAGCGCCGACAAAAAACAAGCCGTGGCTGCCCGCCTAGTAGAAATTGAGGCCAAAGCAGACCGCTACCAAAGATTCAAATGGGGCAGCCAATCATCAGGCATAATTTTGGGATACTCACCCTCTTTTCAATCTGAAACTGCGCCCCAAGTCTCGAGCGATCTGTCGAATGTAATGGAAATTGGTTTTCGTGTAGCACAATTGTCCTTTGGTTATAAGAAGGGTGTTGGCAAAGCAGGCGCCTTCAAAGCCCCGTTAACTGCGAAATCAAATTCGACTTATACAAATATTGCGGCGGGGGCTCGACATGTCATCGAAGAACTTTATTTTCAATACAATATTGAACTGACCCATCAACCAGATAGACAATCTCTTGTTTGGTCCATTCCAATCTATGTGGCAGGAGTTTCAAACGTCATAAAAATAAATCCTGGCGCGACAACTGAAAAAATTTATCAAGCGTGGGTCTATGACTTAGCAACTGGCATCTGTGCAGATTTATATACCAAGAGTTTTTTAAGTTTCAATATAAGTGCACTCTATCACTTTGGAATTCCCTTCGGTGATATGAAAAATACAGACGAATCGCTATCCATCACAAATACGACTGGACAAACAATTTCTGGATCGACCTCGGGTGCTGAAGTTCGAATCGGAGTTAAAATATCTTTTGGCGCGACTCCTCCTGAGGAGAACTGAATGTGATTGTACCTCCTAACAAAAAGTTGGGCGTCGCGGCAAAGTCTTTCCATCAAATCATATTAGTATAAAAATCCGCTCTAAAAATAAAATACGACAGGCCTCTTCAGACTGTCGTTTTAAATAGTAAAACAATTGCATTTAATTAAAGCGCTAATTAAAAGCTTTCGTTCAAATCCAGAAGTTGTGAAGTTTCAACTTGGCTTTCTAAACTGACAGCTTTGTTATCCTGGACTGCTTGATATAGAGGATTATCTAACGCGCCAACTGTCTTCTGGTCTTGAACAGCATCGCTATAATATGCACCTGCAACTGCGTTTACTGAACCAAACATCGCCAAAGCTACAATCGTTGTCTTCAACATACACGTAGCCTTAAGTCTAGAGTTGGGGCAAAAATGACCCCAATAATTCATGGAGAATTTGCCATGACAAAAAAAGGTAAAAGTTCTATGTCAAAGTCGAAAGATAGAAATCCCTAAGGAGACTATTACTTCAGGTAGCATTCGAAATGGTGAAGCGGTCGCCTTTCAACTCACTGGTGAGCAGATGCAGACACTATTTTTTAAAAATAACTCTAAACCAAATAAAACTCATTAAATAATTTTCATTTGAGCTTTTAGCATCACCGCAGCCAAAGCATATCCACCATCTGCTCCATCAATAAAATGAATATGTTGGTTTTCAGAGGCTGAAAAGACCATACAAGTCATCAAAGCTTGCTTAGACTTGTGAATACCATAAAAGACTTTATGCTCAAGATAAAGGGAACGAAACATTTGTTCAATTTGCGCTGCCTGTTTTTCACTACAGTCGATTACCATTCTTAATGTCTCATCAAATTTTTTAGAATCACTATTGAGCACCAGCTCATCTTTGTATTTCTTTGGTTTAAAGGGACCAAGTGGAAACTCTAATATGAGAGAAAGGTTTGAAAGTACCACCCAAAATAAACTACTCCAGAGCTGAATTAAAAAATGTGACTTCTTCTTTAGGAGTCTAACTTCAGCCGAAAAACTTTGTGGCAATATTCGCCAATTCAATTGAGAACTTGTCACTGGATTTACTGATTTAAAATCGCCATCTAAAATTTTCTCAAGCGCAGCTAAAAGTGCAACAAAAACCTCATTATCATCAATTTGCAGGCGACAAAGAATAGTTAACATAGTTCCTTTTTTAGAACTAAATGGACTTAGACGACAAGATAATCCTTGCAGCTCTGGGGAGGAATCACCAAGTTCGGCGGACAAAAGCTCAGCTCTAGGGTCACTCGATTTTACCATCGTTTCAGCCAATGTCAGGCCGTTTCCAAAAAATTGAGCGAGGCAGTTACCCGGGCTGAGTTGATACTTTCCAACTTTAATTTTATATCCTTGATCATAAATTGCTTTTACAGAAACAACGCCAACCCTGAGTTCGAGATTGAAGTCTCGAAGTGCGAGTTTCTGAAGTCCATTTAAACTTGCCTTTGCCTTTTCTAAAAACTCATTTGGGATGAGCATTGTCGCTCCATCACCACCAAAAACAAATGGAAAAGAAAAGTCCTTTAAGCAATTAAGCACGCAAGTAATGCTAGCAGCCCCGATCACATTTACATTTTTGTATTGTCCTTTTCGAATGGCTTCAGTAGAGCCCCTGACATCTGTCAAAACGACATACCAAGACTCTGGCACATCGAAAAAATGCTTTTCATGAGCAACGTCTGAAAATTCTTGAAAAGGAGCGATATCTTGGTAAAATTTCAATGTACCTCCTAACATTTGGTAAACTCCGCCTTTACGATCACTCGTCTCTCTTTGCTCCAAGTTTTTGCAGCGTAATTTGTTTCGGAAAATAACTTCTGCTTTAAATTTGTTTTCTCAAAATCCTCTTTCGCCTTCAATATTAAATCTTGAGTTTGTGCTTTGACTCTCACATTCGAGGGCATCCCGACAAT
>JAYVXS010000342.1:0-2977 GCA_043784965.1 Bdellovibrionales bacterium | reverse complement strand
TTGTCGCAACGAAAAGGTCTCGAAAACGCCAGGAGCGAAGCGCCCAGACTAGCGAAGCGGCAATTGCAACAGAAATCTGATGAAATATCCGGGTTAGGACTTTTGTGCAATTTGCTGACTTTTGGAGCGGAATGACAGGATTGCAAGTTCTGTTTGCCTTTGATATTGGTGAGGGCGCAGGATAGCCGGCTATCCTGCGCCCTCACCAATAAGGTATCGAAGCATGTTTAAATTTGAGCTTTTCATTATTTTTGCTTTTGCGGTGCTATTTTCTGATATTGGGGCTACCGAAGAAAACCAGACCGAGAGTAAAGAGAAGCTTTTAGTGTCAGTGGTGATTCAGGCGAGCGAAGTAGATATCCGGCTCATTCGCGGCATTGACTTGTCTTATCAGAAGGCCCAAACAGTTTCGATGGACATCAAAAAATCAATCAAGTCACAAATGCTCGAAAGCAAAGCGAGCATTTCTGGTAAGGTGATGTTTTCAAAAGGCCGCATGCGAATGGAAATGAATGAGCCTGATAAAAGCCTTGTAGTGATCGATAAAAAATATATCTGGGTGGTAAATTATCCAAGCGAAGAATTTAAGAATTCAGCCCTACAGGTAATCAAAGCTAAAATCTCCTCAAAGAAGGGACGTTCACAAAACTTTTTGGGACTATTAACTCAAGGTGGCGTTCTTAAGTACTTTAATGTCTCGGGTTTAATGAAGGTCTCGCCTAAAGAGAGCATATATTTTTTACAGCCAAATGATGCGACAGTTGAATTTAAGCGGGCTCAAATGGTTTTGAACCCTAAGACCAAAAGGATAACAGGCTTAAGATATTGGGATGAAATAGATAATGAGACCATGTTTGAATTTTCAAATGTGAAGTTTAATCAGAAACTTGACGACAAAGCATTTAGTTATGAGCCGCCTGAGGGCGCAGATATTACAGAATTTTAGCGGAGGGTTCAATAGTGCCAGCATTCGACATTGTTTCAGAGGTCAATTTGCAAGAAGTTGAAAATGCCATTAATCAGGCAAAAAAAGAGCTTGCTCAGCGCTATGATTTGAAAGGTTCTAAATGCGATATTGAGTGGGATAAAAAGACGCTCACCTTAGTGGGAGACGACACCTATAAGATCAATACGGTGAGAGATATATTGCAGTCGAAACTGCATAAACGAGGAGTCGAAATTTCATCTATTAAGTTCACTGAGCCTCAGCCGGCCGGAATGATGACCCTGCGGCAAAAAGGCGAGATCAAGCAAGGTATTGATAAAGAAACGGCGAAAAAGATCATTGCAAAAATAAAAGACTCGAAAATCAAGGTGCAGGCACAGATTATGGATGAACAGGTACGTGTTACATCCAAGAGCATAGATAGTTTACAAGAGACAATTGCTCTTTGCAGAGCTGAGACTTTTGGAATACCACTACAGTTCAATAATATGCGCGAATAATGCGTCTTTATGGCGACCATTTAAGCTACGTTGAGATTAAATTTAGGTGAGGTAAATAAATGCAGACTCCAAATCCAACCACCATTGAGGCCTTAAAAAAGGTTCATTTTGTAAGTCTTGGCTGCCCCAAGAACTTAGTAGATAGCGAAATCATGCTTGGCCATCTATTGAAAAATGGCTATGAAGTTACAGATGCCAGTGAGCAAGCGGATACCGTTATTGTGAACACCTGTGGATTCATCGATGATGCTAAGAAAGAGTCGATTTCAAAAATTCTCGAAATGTCAGAGCTTAAGAAGTCGGGAAAATTAAAAAAACTTGTTGTCGCGGGATGCCTTACCCAAAGATATAAAGATGATTTGGTCGAAGGCCTGCCTGAAGCCGATTTATTTATCGGTTCAGGCGAGTTTCAAAATATTGCTAACATATTAAAAGGCTCAGACCTGGGAGATACGAAAAAGACATTTTTTAATTTGCCGACCTATCTTCAAGAAGAGAACTCACCCAGGGTGAATTCGGGACCATTTTATCGCGCCTATTTAAAGATTTCAGAGGGCTGCCTAAAGCGATGTGCATTTTGTGCCATTCCGATGATTCGAGGTAACCTGCAGTCTCGAAAGCTTTCAGCCATTGTAAGCGAGGCCAAGCTTTTGATTGCGGGTGGCGTTCGAGAGCTTAATATTATTTCTCATGACTTCACTGATTTCGGTTTTGACCTTCGAAAGAAGAACCCAGATGCGAAAGAGACCCCTGAAAATTTTCTACGTGAGATTTCAAAGCTTGAGGGTGTCGACTGGATTCGTCTGCTTTACCTTTACCCAGATGGAATTTCTGATGAAATGATCGAAATTATTAAAACCAGCCCGAAACTGGTGAAATACTTTGATATGCCTTTACAGCATATTAGTGACTCAATGCTCAAGCGCATGAATCGCCATATGACCAAAGCTGAAATCGTTGAGCGTGTTGAGAAGATCAAGGCTGAGATTCCATCGGCAGTCATTCGTACGCAGTTTATTGTGGGTTTTCCAGGCGAGACCGAAGATGATTTTGAGCAATTGCTCGAATTTTTAAGGCTTCAAGAGTTTGATCGTGTTGGTTGCTTTATGTATTCGCCAGAGGACAATACTCCTGGTGGTAAAATGCAGGATCAAATACCACAAGAGACGAAGCAACGTCGCCACGATACATTGATGGAGCTTCAGCTCAAGATTAGTCGCAAGAAACACAAAAAATTTATTGGTAAAACAGTTGAAGTTTTGATTGAGGGTGAAAGTGAAGAAACTGAGCTGCTCTTGCAGGGGAGAATGTCTCAGCAAGCGCCCGAGATCGATGGCTTGGTATTAATCAATGATGGCAAAGCCGATGTGGGATCTATTGTTCGGGTTCGAATTACAGATAGTTTGGATTATGATTTGATTGGTGAAATTGTTGCCGAAGCAATATCCGGCACCGAAGTCTAGTTGTCTATTACACCAAGCTTGACGTGACTAGGCAAAGTCACTTAATATTTATAAAGACAATTTATAAA
>JAYVXS010000341.1:0-9712 GCA_043784965.1 Bdellovibrionales bacterium | reverse complement strand
GACAACCTGCTTTGAGGTTGCCTCACTCTAAGGTCTCTCAAGCGCCAGGCCAGTCTGCGAATCAGCGATTTCACGACGAAACTGATGAAATATCCGGGCTAGCCGCCTGGCGCCTTTTAGCTTCTGATTGAGTTTTGCATCTTCGAGACCCAGAAAAAATAACAAGTAAGAAATAGGCCTTGGTCTTTTGCACCGCGACGCATTATTTAATTTTGGCTTTGTCCAGAATGAGGCTTTTAGATTTTGGAATATATGTTCCAAGATTTTAATGGCTACGACCGAAGTCCAGGTCAGTATAAATCTAATCTTTAATAGCTCTAAGCAGAAGCCGCAAATCTTGAAATCTTGAGTTAAAAACAAGCCGTAAAGACAACTTTATCCACGTCATCCACAGGTTTATAAACAAAATCGGTTTATAAATGAATTCAGTATACTTCTTTGAAATGCGTTTTCGATTACGTTGAAAGAGATACAAAGTGTAATGGCGGTGTTTATGGCACGTCTTGCCACGCCCATGCTCGATGCGCCACTCGGGGTCGACTTGGAGCGGATGGCCATTTTGTTGTACCCTCTGGCTAAAGTCGACATCTTCCCAATAAGTTCCTAAGGCTTCGTCAAAGGGTCCAGTGTCTTGAAATATCTTTCGGTGAATGAGAAAGGCACTGCCAGGAATATATTTAAATTTCGCATTGGCAAAATCCGTAAGACTTTTACAGTGGGAAATTCGCCCAATTGGTGGATTGAAAATGCCGCCGAGAGAATCGGTTCTTAAACTTTTTTGAATGAGGATATGGGGTCCAATCAATGCCGGCAATAGCGGGATTTTAGGCAGATTTTGCATGACACAATCATTGGTAAGTAAAATAGCCCAAGCAGAATTTTGCAGAGCGCAGCGAAGTCCAAAATTAACTCCTCCTGAATAACCTAAATTTTTTTCTAAATAGAGATGGGTAATATTGGTAAATTGAGACTTAAGTGAGTCAGAAAATTTTTTCTCACTTCCGTTATGGACTAAATAGACATTTTCATGCAATTTGAGCGCTGAATTTACCGCACGCGCAGTGAGTTCAGGATGATTGTAGCTTAAGACTACAATTGCAAAATTTAAGCGATGGCTTAAAGGAGGTAGGGACATGAATATATGTTTAATACCAGCGGCGGGTTTCGGCAAGCGGCTAGGCGAGCCGTTAGCAAAAGAAATGTTGCTCGATCCCGAGAATCAGAAACCATTAATTGATTGGTCTATTGAATTAGCTCTTGAGTCGGGGTTGAAACCAATCGTTATAACACGAAAATCAAAGACGACACTGACCTCTTATCTTGGGGTAAATTGGGGTCGAAGTGGGCTCGAAATATTCTCAATAGAGGCCTCAAAAGAGTGGCCAGACAGTATTTTACAATGTGAGGACCTATGGGGTGATATAAATGTATTACTCTTGCCTGATACTCGCTTTGCACCACGAAATATCCTGCGCAGGCTCGTTCGCGACTGCGAACAAGGACGAGATTCGAGTTTCGCATATTTTCATACGGAAGAAAGTCTTGAATCATGGGGTGTATTGGGTTGGGGTGAAAATCAAAAATTGCAAATTTGTGAGAAGCCTCGTTATTTGCTCAAAAAAGAAAAGATTGCCCCATGGGGACTCATTGCCTTTCGAAGAGAAATCGGTCGCACACTATTTTCTAAGCTTTTAAGTTCTAATCAAACTCACGGATGGTTTGAGTGCAAGGAGTCCTATGCACTTCATCGATTAGATTGTTTTAGGGATATAACACGAAAAGCTTCGGATCTCGAACTTGTAAGTTTCTATCCGCCCGCTCAGTAAGTCTTATCAGAGCTCAGTATTTGCATTCATTTATCGAATGCACGGAATCGAAAATATATATAAAATTCTGAATGAACGATTTGGCTTGATTGACTTTAGAATGGGACAAAAAGAGGTCATAGAAAGTATTCTTTCTAAAAAAGATACATTGGTGATCATGCCAACGGGTTCTGGCAAATCTATTTGCTACCAAATCCCTTCAATCGTCTGGGGAGGCGTTTCTTTGGTGGTTTCTCCACTTATCGCACTCATGCAAGATCAAGTAACGAGTCTTCGTGAGAAAAATATACCCGCAGGTTGTTTGCATTCCGGATTAACGGCTTTTGAAAAGGCCGAGGTAATGAAGGCTGCGCAGACGTTAGACTCCTATATTTTGTTTGTATCGCCGGAGCGATTAACTCAAGGGTCTTTTTTAGAATACCTTGAGACTCTCAAGATTTATCTGGTGGTGATTGATGAGGCTCATTGCATAGTAGAGTGGGGCTTCGCTTTTCGACCTGATTACCAAAGGCTTCACATATTGAAAGAAAAGTTCAATTTGCCAACTCTCGCGTTGACGGCTAGCGCAACGCCGCAAATGAGAAAAGAAATTATCAGACATCTTAAGCTTCGTGAGCACAAAGAATTATCTTTTGGGTTTTTCAGACCAAACTTGTTCAATCAAGTGCAACTCTGTTTGGATTATGAAGCGAAGCTCGCAGAAACCCAGTGCGCTGTTGAAAAGGTAGGTGCTGGCCGCATTCTAATTTATTGTGCGACTCGTTTACAATGTGAATCGGTCGCAAGACGGCTTCAAATCAAGTTTCAAGGTGTTGATTTTTATCATGCTGGCTTAAGCTCAGAGAAGCGTTTGGATGTTCAAGAGCGCTTGAATAGAGGTCAGCTCAAAATATTGTGCTGTACTTGTGCTTTTGGTATGGGAATTGATTATCCAGACGTAAGACTTGTTGTACATTTTGAAATCCCAACAAGTCTGGAGGAACTTTATCAAGAAATGGGACGTGCCGGGAGAGACCAACTACCCGCGTTTGTTTTGACATTGTATACTGAAAAAGATCTTCGAATGAAGGCTTTGCAGACAAGTTCTCAAATGGACAAGCCCAAAGAAACAAATCGTAGGCTAAAGGCAATTACTGAACTTGAGAGGTATTTGAAATCGCAAGCTTGTCGGCACCGAATGATATCGGAGTACTTTGGCGACAAGCAAAGTTTTAGCAAAATCAAATCTTGTTCGAACTGTGACATATGTTGTGGGGCCAAGACATCTAGTCGGTCACCGCGGATTTTTGATCTTGACCTAAGGAATCGTCTTCGAAAGCGGCATCACTAATAAGAGAGCTTTACTTGAGAAAATTAAGGACAAAGCCTAATATCAGACAATGGCTGGTCAAACTAATCTTCGTTGGGTTTTCTCTTGTCTGTGTATCGGCTTAATTGCGGGACTCTCAGGGACTCTATTCTTGTATTCTTTAGATTGGGTCTGGCGCTTTCAGAATTTACATCATGAAACAGTTTGCTCATCCGTTCTGGCAGCGCTTGGGTTTTCTGCAGTTTTTGCAGGCGCCGCACAGGTGCCAATCACATGCGCAATTTTAAGTTGTGAGAATTTTGGTTGGCAACTTGCGCCTTACGCGATTGTCGCTTGTTTTATGAGTTATTATTTTTCAGGTGACGTTGGCATATATAATGGACAAGTCAGGTCTGCGCAGCGAAAGCTTTCGGCTATTGGTGAGTGGTGGCAGATCATTATTCAATTAATAAGAAAATCACTAAAAAGAAGTTCGTAAAGCCGTCATAGCGTGATGTGAGATTTGGCAATAGGAGACGAATTCTTTAGGAGCCGCGAATTTCTGCTACAAGCGCATTGTAAAGCAAGAGCATATCTTCATTGGTTTGTCGGAATCGAATCATAATACTCTGGGCAATTCTTCGATAAATGGGCAGGGCCCATGCGGGACACTCGCTAGCGAACTTTTCAAAATCAGCGAGTTGAATTTGTAAACAGTGACAGGCGCTATCGGCTCGAATTGTGGCGCCCCGTTTTTCTGATCCGATAAGGCCACCTTCGCCAAAGGCGGGGCAAAATTCAGATTTGAGAATGGCAACTTTATAGGGCTCCCCACCAGGAGTTGATTTGATAACAGACGCGGTCCCCTCTATAAGAATGAACATCTCAGCACCTTCTTCGCCCTCTAAAATTATATTGTGATCTGGCTCAAAGTGAGTTTCATGAATGAGTTTAATTAGCGCGGCGAGTGCTAATTCATTATCCCAAATATCTTTTAGTAACCCAACTTTTTTGAGTGAGTCTAAAATCTCATCGGTAGCAGGTTGAGTTTTATGCTGCTTTTGAGATGATGTTTTCTTTGCTAGCATTACTTTCACCTTGGTTACTTGTTTTTCTTGATATTACAATTGCCATTGCGCCACGAGGAACTTTCATTTCAGGATCGGGATGAAAAATGGGATGATTACATTTGATGTCTTTTACTAATTTTAAATTCGAAACTAATTTAGACATATCGGGAGTTTGTTGCGCCCGCCTCAAGGCCTCTTCCTTAATGCTATGAGAGTTGCCGGAGTTTTCAAGAATCCCGAGGACCAGAAGATAGGGATGTAGCCTTGCAAGCGCCAATTTCATTTCGTGATAGGTGGTTCCGATCATACTTTCTGGAATTGGGTAGGAGGTAATTTGCGCATCTGTTTTGTTGTCGAGTAAATCGAAAACGATATTGGCAATGCCGGTGCCGCTCGAGGCATTTCCTAAGAGAAGGCGAGAGTATTCACTTGAGTAAATAATTTCACTGACATTAGCAAGTTTCAGGTAATGATCCATCTTGGGGTCTAGGATTTCAGCGGTGACGATAGTTCCACGGGCAATATTTGAAATGGTCATCGCTGTCATAATGGTGCGAGCGTCGACTTCAGTCGGTGTTGGCGGCGAGGCGCCCTGTATTGCTGTGCGATCAGCGAGTATCAGAATTTTGCGAGCCTTTTCAGGAGCCGCGCGTTTCAAATTCATCTCGTTAAAATGATCGCCAAAAATAACCTGTAAATCTTCGAGCCTTGGGTCAGCATAAAAGCCCTCTAGTGTATTGTGAGAAACATTTGCAATGACCACAATTTCTCTGGAGGTAAGCTTGTGATTGCAGTCGAGTACATGATGAATGAGCTCGGCCATATCTTCGTGCCATCCACAAATTATAAAATGATTTTTGAGTTTGATCGTATTCACTCGGCCCCTCCTGTTTAATAAGGTCTGTTCCAAAAAAATTGAAGAGACTTTTGCAGTAATAATTCCGACACAACCGACACCACAAATCATAAGTACAGATGCCACCTGTCTGCCGACCACAGTTACTGGATATTTGTCGCCATAACCGACAGTAAGCAAAGTCACAATACCCCACCACACGGCGTCTGAGTAGGTTTGGATATTTGCATCTTTGACACCAGTTTCGCTCAGATAAACTGCGTAAGAGGTGGTGAGCCAAACTAAACTGATGAAGATGATTACCGACCAAACGATATTCTTCCACAAAAAATGTCGGATACGATCAATTGACATAGAGTCTACTCGTCACATTTGGCTCCTAATTTGAGACGAGTTTTCATTTTTTTAAAATCCTTCTCGGTTTGAGGCGAAAGCTTGCTCTGAGTATTATTTTATTTATAATGACGTATCGGAGTGCTACAGGACTCGCTAATTGTCTGGAATTTGACTGGTTAATTGCTATTCTAAAAGGACCTACTTAATATTGGACGTAACCGAATGAGACAAGTCTATGAGTGAACTCTTTCAATCTGAAGAAAAAGATGGAATGCACATTGTGACTCTTCCCTCGGTCATAGATTCGAAGAATACACCCCAACTTGAATCTGCCATGCAATTTTGGAAAAAGAATAAAAGTCTTATGCATTTAATGGACATGAGGAAGGTTGCGACCTTTATGCCCTCTGCTTATCGCCCGTTTGTACAGTTTCAAAAAGATCTGAAAGCTCAAGATAAAATTATGGTATCCATCAATGTGCCTGAAAAGTTTAAGCCAAGTATGGTTGCAGGTGGTGTAACTGAGATTTTTAATGCCGTCGTAGACATGGATCATGCGCGGCTCTTGCTTCAAGAAAAGGTAAAGTCTCAAAACAAAGCAAAAATAAATGTTCACCTCATAAATCCCTTCATCGAGGCCACTCTTCACTTTATGAAGGAACAGGCGAACATTGAAGTTATATCTAAAAAGCCAATTCTCAAACATCCAGGTGAATTTAGTAAGTTTCAAATCGCAGGTCATATGCTCATTAAGAGCCCGAAGCTTGAAGGTTCGGTAATTATAGGTTTTCAGCGAAATGTATTTGAAAAACTATACTCGGCAATCATGATTGAAACTAAGGTAGGGACTCAGACGCAGGAAGAAATTGATCAATCGGCCGGAGAGATTTTGAATATCATTCTTGGGCGGGCGAAAGCTACGCTTCAAAAGAATACTCAAATCGAGCTTGAGCATAATTTTCCGGAAATATTAATTGGTGATAGTTTCAAAATTCATGAAAAAATTAGCGCGATTATTGTACCGTTTGAGTCTAAAATCGGTAGCTTCTATCTGGAAATTGGATTCATGCTCTAAAAGCTTGCCTTTAGTAATCAATGAACTTAGTTTTTTTGTACCCAAGCTGTAATTGCTAGTTGCATCGCCTTTTCGACGGGGATATCAATTTCAGTAACTTGAGATTTTGGAACCAAGAGAGTAAATCCACCCAGTGCGTAGCTATATGGTACAAAAACCGCGATGAGATCTTTAAAATGAGCTTCGGGAAGGTCCTGAAACCGATCTCTGGTGACAAGACCAATACCTTTCAGACCTGAGCCTGGAATCAATTCAATTAAGACCACGCGCTTCATTTTAGAGGAGGCCTCTGCGCCAAACAAATTCATGACATCTCGGAGCGGATTATAAATTGTTTTCACAAAGGGCAACGTCTGTATACGTCGTTCGAGCCATTCTAGAAAATGTTTGGAGACAAAATTATTAACTGAGACCCCAACTAAGAGAATTCCTAGAAAACCAATAATTAAGCCTAGACCAGGAATATAATGGTCGCCCATCAACCTTGAAATTGGCGCGCCAAAAATATCATCGACGCGAGCTGTAATCCAAAAGAGTAAATATAGGGTCAGTGAGATCGGCAGAACGGTAATAAGTCCCTGAATGAACAGGCGATAGAAGGCATTCATAGCTTATATAATGCATGAGTTCCCTTAAAGATGCGAGCTATATTCGAAGCTTTGGATCCAGGCACTTCTGCGACAAAAGGCCTTTGGCAATTTGATGCTTAGTCCGATCGAGATAAACTAATTTTCATTCTGGCGACGTACTGTGCGGTGTATAGATGGATAAAAAATGTGTACTGGGCGAAACAAATTTTGACAATAGTCGCTTTTGATTTAATCTTTATAGAGACCAATCGGTGAAATTAAAATCTATAGGAGGAATTATGAAATTGACGAGAATCCTTTCTTTGATCGCAGTTCTAGCGGCATTTGCTGTTACAACAGTTAGTATGCCAGCTCACGCAGAAGGTGATGCCCCAGCCAAAAAGCACAAAAAGAAAAAGGGCAAAAAGGGCAAAAAGGGCAAAAAAGAGGCAACTGCAGAATCGGCACCTGCTGACGCACCTGCCTCAGATCCTGCTCATTGATATTTTTAAATTGGCTTTAAAGAAACGATTCTTTTTTGAAAAAAGGAGTCGTTTTTTTTTGTCTCGGGCTCCTGCCCTCGACCCCAAAGGGGCTTACGCGCAAAAATAGCATCCTGCTATTTTAGTGTCTCGTGGGACTTGCCTGAGCCAAAGGGGCTTACAATAAGTTAAAAGCAGAATTGAGAAATGATGAAGAGACAAACTAGAGCCGCTCCAAAAGCCATTCTGGGTGGATTAAGGATTCTCGATCTGTCGCGAATTCTAGCAGGCCCATTTTGCACTCAAATTTTATCGGATCAGGGAGCTGAGGTAATTAAGGTCGAATCCCCGGATGGCGATGAAACAAGGCGCTGGGGCCCACCATTTCGGAATGGCCAGAGTGCCTATTTTTCCGGTGTAAATCGTAATAAAAAATCTATAGTGCTTGATCTCAAACAAAAAACTTCAGCTAAAGTTTTGCATCAACTATTGGCCGCAAGTGATGTAATGATTGAAAATTTTAAGTTTGGTGATTTGAAGAAGTTTGGATTTTCAGACCAGCTAATCAGTCGAAAGTATCCTCGCCTCATTCATTGCCAGATTACCGGCTTTGGAACAGGTGCAGAATTTATAAAATATCCAGGATATGATGCAGCCATTCAAGCATGGAGCGGTCTAATGAGTATCAATGGTAGTCATGGGCCAACCAAAGTGGGTGTGCCAATTGTGGATTTAGTAACGGGTCAGAACAGCGCCTTTGCCATTATGGCAGCTGTTTATGAACGTGAGTTTTCGGGGCGTGGACAAAAAATTGAGACATCACTTCTTGAAAATGCATTTTCAATATTGCATCCCCAGGTGAGCAATTATTTTTTTTCGAAAAACAAGCCACTTCGGCTTGGCAACACACATCCAAATATAGCGCCTTACAATTTTTTTCAAACTAAGAGTATAGGGATCTATATTGCTTGTGGAAATAATCGTCAGTTTCAAATATTGTGTAAGGTTTTAGGCAATGAAAGTTTAGCCAGCAAACTGCATTTTGCGACGAATCAGTTGCGAATTGAAAATCGCGAGAGCCTCGAGAAAAAGTTAAAACCACTCATTTTACGGTATGAGGCTAAGTCCTTGGCTAAAAAACTCCTAAAGCATGGGGTTCCGGCTGGACCAGTGCTTGATTTACCAGAAGCGCTTGCGGAGAAGCACGTGAGGGAACTAGGTATCATTCAAAAATCTAAAAAAAATATGTTCGTCATGTCGCCATTTCAGTTTTCACGTTTCGCCAGATTGAAGATGAAAGACTCGCCAATTCTTGGGGCCAATACTCGTCAGATTTTGATGAGTCTTGATTTGAGTAAGATTGAAATGAAGGCTATTCTAGATCAGCAAAGGCGAAAGAAATTAAATGAAAACACATAAAATTTTGCTTAGTTTCGCGCAAAATTTGGCTTTGATTATTATGCTTTTTTTGCCACTGGAGCTCTATGCGGGGACGCCAGTGCCGCAGGCTAAGAAGTTGCCAAGAAGCTCTGAGAATTTATTTTACAAAAGGACATTTGATCTGGGTGCCTCTTCAGGATCAGTCAATAATGTGAATTATACTGAAATTGATTTGGGACTGAACCTATTTTTCACTCCGAATCTTGATTTTCGAAACGCGATTTTTGCTCGATTCGCATCGGGAGCACAAAATATATTTGGTCTCGACTCTTCGATGCGAGGTATTTATTTTACAGATTTTGCAGATTTTGGTATCACCGCTTTCGCGGGTCCAGGTGCGAGAATTCCATCTATAGGCAGTATCACTCCATTTATTGAGGGGGGATTGATATTAAAAGCTCCTGGTATAGGTATTGGGATTGGTGCTAAAGCAATTAATAATTCGTGGGTCTCAAATACACCAAATGAAACACAAATCTTCATCATTCTTGCGGGCGGTGGCGAGATATGAGGCTGCGAATTGTCCGAGCTTGTCACTTTAGTTGTGGTTATGCTTTTAAAATTGAAAGTCTAAAGCCAAAAGAAAATCAAAAAATCTATGGGGATTTAGCGAATCATGATGGCTTCGGTCGTAATTTTAGGGTCGAGGTCAGCTTATCGGGTGAGATCGATCCGCTTTCAGGAATGATCGTAAATTTGGCAGATATTGATCTGTGGTTGAGCAATGTGAAACGTACATTGGACCACCGCTTTCTCAATACTGATGTCGA
>JAYVXS010000340.1:0-27628 GCA_043784965.1 Bdellovibrionales bacterium | reverse complement strand
GCAATGAAAAGGTCTCGAAAACGCCAGGAGCGGAGCGCCCAGACTAGCGAAGCGGCGATTGCAACAGAAATCTGATGAAATATCCGGGCTAGATCAACCTAGTCCGATAAAAGTGTTTTTGGGGGTTATTTTGAAGCGTTTGCGCTTGGCCTTTTATTTATGCCCATTGATTTGCGGCGCGTGCATAAGGGGCGGGACAGGTATGAGCCCACTTTTTCGAATACCATGGCCGGATTCTAGGCATGAGTATTCTCTTCAAGATATTGAGGTCGAGAGCTTTAGCGAGCCGCAATATTTACGTGGAAACTTGGCTGAATTCTTTATTCAGCCTGAGCTGCTTTTTGATCAAGGCCGGATGGCTCAGCCAGGAACTCCTTCGGGAAGATTTGTCAGGACCGAATCAGGTTCATTTGTGGCCTTAGATACGACAAGCATTCAGGTGGTAACAGTATATGCGCATCTCGAAAGATTGCGAAAGTTGGATGTCGCGACTGGAAGCGCTGAGTTTTTGCCACTTCGGCAGACGGTCGGTATAAATGTCGGGATTATCAATGCTGAAAAGCAGATTGTTGAAAACAATGCTCAATATAATCCTTCAGTTGATTCGCTTTTGTTTGTTCCATATAGCGAAAGCGATTTACCCATCGTCTTCAATGCTGGTGTGATTGCCCATGAACATTTTCATTCAATTTTTCATAAAATGGTACTTTCTGGTTTTCAAACTAGAAAAGCCTATTTGTCTGAAAGTATCGATGAGCCAGTAAAAATACCGCCTTTAACTGACCCGCCCAAAGCTGACCCGCCCCAAACAATCAAAGATCCGCCGATACCGACAATTTCTGTTGATCAATACAATCGATTTGTTCTGCGTGGGATCAATGAAGGTCTTGCCGATTACTGGGGTTGGCTCTACTCTGGCGATGAAAGTTTCGTCGGGAGGTCATTGCCAAATGCAATTGAGCTTAGGCGCCTCGACAAAAATATAATTCAGTTTTTTAACTTGGACTATTTTAGAACTAAATTAAGTGAAGATGTCGATGACCGTGTTCGATTGTCGCGCTCCTATGCCTTGGGCTCTCAATATGCTGTTTACTTTCATAGTCTGTCGCTTAGTCTATTTAACGGAAGTACCGATGAACAAATGCGCACCAAGATGGCCCGCATTCTAATATTGGCTTTGCCAGATTTTAAGAGAGCGCTCGAAGCAAAAATAGATAATGAATATTTAGCGCCTGAAATTTTTGTAAGGATATTTGTTAAAGCGATTCAAAAATATTCAGATGCTCCAAACTTAAAGAATTTTGAAGCTTGTAAAAGTTTGAAAACAGTAGTGCCGTTGGCCGTTGAAAAGTGTGCAGATAGTCGATCCCATGAAAATTAGACTTTCTATATTTCTGATATTATTGTTTGGTTTCGCCGCAGGCGCTGAAATAATCACTAGCATAGGAGAGAATAATGTCTTTGAGCGCGAGGCTTTTGCCACCCAGTATTCCAACAGAACTCCTTTTGCTTTAAGATTTGGTTATCAAGAATTTTCGAACTCAATCTTTGCAGAATACAATCAGTTCGGAGCGAATGACTCCATGGCGCAAATGTCAATTTCAAGGACACAGCATGAGGTTTTCGCCTGGGTTCGACATAGTTTTTGGTCAGAAGATTTATTTCAACTCTATTTTCAGTGTGCACCAGGACTTCAACTGATGCATTTACGTAGTCGTTTTCTTGCAAGCGATCATGAGGATACGTCTCGGTCATATTTTGCTCTAGCCGCGGCAGCTGGAGCCGCGATTCAAATCAATCGCTATCGTTTTGAAATGGAACTAAGGGCATTGTCTTCGGAGATGGCAGCACCGAACCCCACTCTGTCTGTGGGGATTTATGGTGGCTATTTGTTCTAAAGGCCCTAAGGTGATACTTTTGCGACAATGGCCTTTTTGATATCTGAATCTTTAATGATCTGAAGGCGATATTGCGCAGCCTCACGCTGAGTTTTGAAGTTTCCAAGACTGACTCGATACCAAGTTTTACCAGAGATGGTGGCCTCAATTGGAAATGCCGGAAATCCCTTTTTTACCAATTCTTCAACTTGCTTTTTAGCTTCTTCAGAAGTTGGAAACGAAGCAACTTGAACCGTAAATCCGGGTCCGCTTGCCGTACCTACTGATTTAGGAAGACTAGATGGTACTCTTGACTCAGCTTTTTGGCTCACCATTTCGTCACTCGTAGTAGCTTCATTGTGGGCAATGCGATCGGCTGTTTTATGAACCTCGCCCAAATCAAGCTTCGACTTCTTTACGTTTAGATTTGGCTCATCGTTTACGTGTGCCACTTTTTTAATTGGTTTTATCTCAGCCGCGACATCGCGTGAGGGCGCCGTCGCTTTCACTGGCATTTTAGCGGCAAGTTTTTCATGAGTAGTCTCACTTGCTTTAGTTACAGTTGCTTTAGTTACAGTTGCTTTAACATCGTGGCCTTTAGGATCGTGAGCCGCGACATCGTGGCCTTTAGGATCGTGAGCCGCAACATCATGCGCCTTGGTTTCGACTTTATTTTCTATCGTTTCTTTTACAAGGGATTCGCCCAATTGATCTTTTTCTGCCTTCACAATTTTGTCAGACATTTGAGCGACTTCTTCATCTATGAGTGCGTCTTTGTCAGGGACATCCAGATTTTTGTGCTTTTCGGCAGCAGTTTTTTGAGATTGAAAATCTGCTTCCATTGCCTTCAGCTGATGATCACTGTCGCTCATCGCTTTCCCAACGTAAGCACCGGTGAAAAAGGCTACTAGAGATACGAAAGTTATAAGTAGCAATTTCAATGCGGTATCTAATCTTGTACTCTGAGCTTGGTTTGCCATTCTCTTTTTCTCCTCAACAATTCCAATTTAGTGATCGTCGTATCTTTTTATATTAGCTTCTTGGCGACGAACGGTCAATGCGCCAAATCCTTGACCAGCCCTACAACTAAAGACTTGATGGGAGCATGGTAAAGCGAAAATCGGGATATCAGGCTAGCCCAAGGTGGGAGTAAGAACTACGGGCCGCATTGACGGCTGCAAGCGGAGCAAAATGCATATTGAATAAATATTATGGAAGCTTATCTCGTGTTTCAGAAAAATTTCAAGCCGGTCTTGTCAGTGAAGCTGATCGCAAAATTGAAAAATTTATTATCAAAACACTGCGGAATAAATTTCCGAGGCATGATTTTTTAGGAGAAGAAACTGGACTTTTACAAGCCTTAAAACCAGCGATCAAAGTCGTGAAATATTCGGGCTAGATGGCACCACAAATTATGTGCAGCAGTTTCCTTTTTTCTGCATCAGCATTGCTTTACAGATGTATCACAAAATTTGATTGGTCTATTGTCCTGTCAAGACACTGACTAGCAAACCTAATTCTATGACTCGATTTTTCTTACACCAAGACCTAAGCCCGAGTGCGAAACTCATGAAATGCAATTGAGTTCGATCTGAACCAATAGAGAATTGAATTCGCGACCAAGGTCTATCTGGCACCGCGCTTGCTTTATAGCTATGCAAAAGCCTTCTTTCAAGGAGAATGACAGTGGCCGAAGAAAATGCAGCAAAGGAACAGGCGCCAGTAAAAGCTGAGGCGTCGGCCCCTTCGAAACCGCTCTTACTTTATGTTCTAGTAATTATAAATATGGCGGTCGTAGGTGGCGTTGGGTTCATGGTTTTTAAAGCCAATCAAGGCCACGGACATCAAACGACAATTGATGAAGTGACTGAGGGGGCGAAAAAAGACAATGAAGAAGAAAAAATAAAAGAAGAGAAAGAATTCGTAGGTAAGACCATTCCGCTTGAGACCTTCTTAATTAATCTTTCTGGCAGTCAGGGTCGAAAACTACTTAAAGTAAATATGGAGCTTGAAGTAGAGGGAGACAAAACGCCGGAAGAAATCGAAAAAAGAAAAGCTGCTGTCCGCGACATGATCCTACTCATACTCTCTAGTAAGCGTTACGAAGATGTCTCTACCAAAGAAGGCAAAGATCGGTTAAGGGACGAAATTAAAGAGCAACTCAACCGAGTTTTGAAAAAAGGCTTAGTGAAGCAGGTTTTATTTACAGAGTTTATTTACAACTAGTTGAGTTGCCAAGCGAGGTTCACGGATGAATCAGGTATTATCACAGTCTGAAGTAGATGCCCTGCTCGCGGCGGTTAATGAAGGAGAGCTTGGCACCGACAGTTCGGCAAGCTCCTCATCTGGCGGAGCTGATGATAAAGTTGTTGCGGTCTATGACCTAACGAGCAACGAGCGATCGATTCGTCAGAGGCTTCCCCAGCTCGATGTAATATATGAAAAATTCATGCGATCATTTCGCGTATCACTATCATCGGCACTTCGAAAAATAGCAGCCCTTAATCACGCGAGTACTGAGTTTCTTAAGTTTGGCGAATTTATTAATACTTTGCCAATGCCGACTTGCATGTCCGTTTTGAGATTCAATGCACTGAGGGGTTCAGCAATTTTAGTTATCGAAAGTAAATTGGCCTATGCTTTAGTGGATAGTTTTTTTGGCGGAGATGATCGGCCCTATACGAAAATTGAAGGCAAAGATTTTACGCCCATTGAACTTTCAATTGTTAGAAAAGTAGTTGAGCTCGCAATTGATGATCTCGAAGAGGCATGGAAGTCAGTTGAAGTTATCGATGCTAGTTTTGTTCGTACCGAAGTGAATCCTCAGTTTGTTGGTATTGTCCCGCCGACCGATACTGTTATTTCCTCGATCTTTGATGTCGAACTTGAGAATGCAAATGGCACAATAACGTTGGTGATTCCATATTCGACAATTGAGCCAATCAAGCAGAAATTGGCAACTGGATTTCAAATTGAGAGCGATCAAGCAGATAAAAATCTTTGGACAAAAACCATTGAAGAGCAACTTCTTGACACAGATGTGACGATTCGCGTGGATCTTGGGGAGACTGAAGTTCTATTGAGCGAGCTAATGAGACTCAAGCCGGGAGATGTGATCCCGCTGAATCAGGACGCAAATGGTGAATTTAATGTTCAGGTAGAGGGTGTCAATAAATTCAAGGCGTATTATGGAATTAATCATGGGTCAGTTGCGGTTCAGATTACATCTGCGATCACAAAAGATTAAAACTTAGGAATTGAGGAGTAGGGTATGACAGAAGATAAAAGCAACGTTTCAGAGCTCCCACTTAAGGGCGATAAGCGCGTCACGGAGCGTTCTGCAAAAGAGCGAAATCTGGATTTAATTCTAGATATTCCGCTTAAAATTACAGTTGAGCTGGGCCGCACTAAAATGCTGGTAAGTGAATTATTGAATCTTGGCCAAGGTTCGGTCATAGAACTGAGTAAACTTGCCGGAGAACCAATGGAAGTTTTAGTCAATGATAAGCTCGTCGCCCGAGGCGAGGCCGTTGTTGTTAACGAAAAGTTTGGGGTTCGCTTGATTGATATTATTTCTCCTGCAGAACGAGTGGAGCAATTGAAATGAGTTTTCTAAAACTATCGCTATTTGTATTATTCTATTGCATTTTTTTGGGCACAGGTTTTGCGGCCATTAATTCGATTGATGTTCCATCGAGCCTAATGCAAGAACGGGCGGAGGCTATGAAAGACTCAGCTGAGGCCAAAACGCTCTTTGATGCCAAAGAAATTAATCTTGATAAAACGATAGCAGCTAAAGAGTTGACTGGTTCGACAGCTAAAATGCAAAATCTGAAAGAGTCCGAAGTACCAGTACACTTTGACTCAGTTAAAGAAAAGTCCGCTGAAAAAACGAGCCTACCGCGCATACTGATTTCACTTGCGGTGGTATTTAGTCTTTTGGGCGGTGCCATCTTTGCATTGAAAAATTGGACAAAGACACGATCCGTCCAAAATGGTGGAGTGAAAATTCGAATTTTGACCCAACATCATTTGGGACCAAAAAAGAGTTTGGCAATTGTACAGGTTGCAGGAGAATCAATTCTTATCGGAATCACCGATCAAAACATCTCTATGCTCAAATCGCTTGCCTTGATTGATGATGAGATTCCGGCCGGTCAGCCCAACAAATTTGACGATGCACTCTATAACTATGAAGAAGAAGCGGGTGAAATCGGAAAACATTTTTCATTGCAAAAAGAAAGTCCTGCTGTGAGTGAGCCAGAAGAATTTGCTCTTCGTGGAATTTCAGAAATTCGTGATGTAGTTTCTCGTAGATTAAAGGGCATGAGGCATATCGAGTGACAAAATATTTACTCTACTTTTCATTTATCCTAATGGCTATTTTACTTGCTAGTAAAGCGGCATTTGCTCAGGCCGTCACCCTGCCTTCAATTAATTTAGGATTTAAAAGCACGGATAACCCCGGCGAAGTAGTTAATGCGATCAAAATTGTTATGCTCCTTACTGTTTTGTCCCTCGCCCCTGCGATTTTAATCATGATGACGAGCTTTACGCGGATAATTGTTGTTTTGTCATTCGTAAGACAAGCGTTGGGCACTCAGCAGATGCCTCCCAATCAATTGTTGGTAGGACTCGCATTATTTTTGACATTTTTTATTATGGCACCAGCCTTTAATCAGATAAACGAGAATGCCCTGAAACCCTATCTTGACAATAAAATTTCGCAAGATCGAGCCGTAGATGAGGCGCTTGCGCCGATACGTGCTTTCATGTGGAAGCAAACTCGCGCGGTTGATGTAAATCTTTTCGTGAAACTAGCTAAGATTGAAAAACCTAAAACTCGGGCTGATGTTCCAACCTCTGTATTGATACCTTCATTTATAATTTCTGAACTCAAAACGGCATTTCAAATCGGCTTTATAATCTACCTTCCTTTTTTGGTAATCGACCTGGTTATTTCTAGTGTTTTAATGGCAATGGGTATGATGATGCTGCCACCGGTGGTGATATCACTACCTTTCAAAATAATGCTTTTTGTTCTAGTTGATGGTTGGACCCTCTTGGTGGGATCGATAGTTCAAAGCTTTGGTTGAGCCATACAAATGTTGGAGAAATTATGACTGAAGAACTTATTTTGAAGCTCGGCCAAGATGCAATTCGAACCACGGTATTAATTTCCGCTCCAATTTTAGGAGCCGCGCTAGTTACCGGCCTTATAGTGAGCGTTTTTCAAGCGGTTACCCAAGTAAATGAGGCGACGCTTACGTTTATTCCAAAAATTGCAATAATCTGTGTGGTCATTATTATCGCCGGTCCCTGGATGATCGATGTCATGAGCCAGTTCACAGTCGGTCTCTTCGAGAATCTTGCAACCTACGTTCGCGAGTAGGACGAGGTACCACAGATATGTTTCCAAACTTTCATTATGATGAAAATCAACTTTTAATCATGGCCCTTATTCTTTTGCGCGTGAGTTCCTTTCTTTTTACTTGGCCAGTTTTCAGTGTTTTTAGCGTTCCGCGTCCTGCCAAAATTTTGCTGGCTGTCGTGTTAACAATTTGTCTTTTTCCGGTCATTCCACACGCCAGTTTGAGCACAGAAATACTCTCACTCAATATTGTTTGGTATGCTATGAAAGAGGTTTTTGTTGGCCTTTGTTTAGGTTTTTTCACAAGACTCCTGTTCTTTGCGGTCAGTATAGCTGGACAAATGATTTCAACTAGCATGGGTTTGTCCTCAGG
The DNA here is from genome assembly GCA_043784965.1 of Bdellovibrionales bacterium. GTDB lineage: Bacteria > Bdellovibrionota > Bdellovibrionia > Bdellovibrionales > JAMPXM01 > JAYTQQ01. Next base: position 20,007 of record JAYVXS010000340.1, on the reverse strand, counting down.
ACAGATGTTCAATCCCGCACTCGGTTCTCAGTCCACAACAACCGAGCAATTCTTCACCACACTTGCAACACTCATTTTTCTGGCCATCAATGGACATCACTACTTCCTAACTGGACTAGCTCAAAGTTTTGACGTGATTCAGATAACTAGTTCTGGCGCGAGTTTTGCTTTGTTTAAGGATGTAGGAGCAATATTACAGATGGTATGTGTCGCCGGCATTAAAATTTCAGCCCCAGTCATGGTCGCCATTTTCTTTTTGAATATAGCAATCGGTATCATTGGTCGAGTGGTTCCCCAAATCAATGTATTGGTAACGAGTTTGCCGGTGAATATTATGGTTGGGTTTTTGATTATTTTCATGATGATTCCGTTCTATTTAACCGAGGTAAGTTCGATTTTGAACTCTATGACAAGTGTAATGTTTAAGGTGATGAAGAGTTTGTAATTGCAAGATGCGATTGAACGAGGCCTGTAGGGGGCCAGTTGGTGGCCAGTTGGTGGCCAAAGGTGATCAGGTATAAACAGAAACTTAGGATGAGTTGATGGCAGATTCAGATCAAGAAAGAAGTGAAGCCGCCACCGAGCAGCGAAGAGAAGACTTTCGCAAACGGGGACAAGTGGCTCAGACTAAAGAGCTGGGGTCAGTATTTACCCTTTTAAGCGTTGCGCTGCTGATGTGGTTCTTAGGTCGCTTTCTTCTCGCACAAGTGTCGGAACTAATAGCAACTTCTTTGACGTCATTTGTTGTTGCTGCTGCACGTGAGGGCGACTATGTCCCGGCCGTTATTTTCGTAGCAAAGAAAGCCCTCTTTATTGGCGGCCCGATCGTGGCGATTCTATTAATGGTGCCAATTGCTGCGACGACTTTACAGGTGGGATTTTTGTATAATGAGGAGGCCTTACAGTTTGATTTGAATCGCATCAATCCGATCGAAGGATTTAAGCGTCTATTGAGTTTAAAGGCAATTATTGAGGGTGTAAAATCAATAGCCAAGATCCTATTAGTGAGCATAGTTGTATACTTCGTCGTGCGAACTCAGGTTTTACAAATCCCTTCGCTGATCAGTATGGACATTTCACAGTTATTAAAATTTACCGGCGAACTTACGGTTCGTTTAATATTTGCGGTCGGTGTCTTTATGGGGATTCTTGCAGCAAGCGACTACTTTTTTCAAAGATGGGATCTTGAAAAACAGATGCGAATGACTAAGCAAGAGATCAAAGAAGAGCATAAGTCACGGGAGGGCGACCCGATGATTAAAGCGCGGATCCGAAGGATCCAGCGAGAAATGGCCAACAAAAGAATGATGGCCGATATTCCGAAAGCAGATGTCATCATTACAAATCCAACGCATATTGCCTGCGCCATTCAATATGATCCTAAAAACATGATTGCACCTAAACTTTTGGCAAAAGGCGCCGATCTAATGGCGCAAAAGATTCGTGAAATTGCGCGTGAACATAATATTCCAATCGTCGAGAACAAGCCCTTGGCGCGAACTATATTCAAAACAATGAAAATTGGTCATGCCATACCGCGAGAACTCTTCACTGCGGTCGCGCAGGTATTGTCTTATGTTTATAAACTCAATCGGAAAAAGGTTTTTTAATAAATGAATTTAGAGCAACTATTTCAATTTTTAAAACGTTTCGAGAAGTTTACTAAAAACGTAGACCTCTTAGTAGCAATTACCTTAATTGCGATTTTAGCAGTGATGATGATTCCGCTGCCGCCAGTTCTACTTGATATTGCCCTGACACTTTCAATTAGCTCATCTTTACTGATCTTGATTGTGGCTCTGTATACAACGAAAACTCTTGATTTTAGTGTATTCCCTAGTTTGTTATTGATCACAACTTTATTTCGACTGGCTCTCAATGTTGCGACAACTCGACTTGTATTGACGCATGGACATGAGGGCAGCAAGGCTGCAGGCTCTGTCATTGAGGCATTCGGCAACTTCGTTGTGGGTAACAACTACGTCATCGGGTTTATTGTTTTCGTAATTTTAGTGGTTATTAATTTCGTGGTTATTACAAAAGGTTCTGGTCGAGTTGCTGAGGTCGCGGCACGATTTACTTTAGATGCGATGCCAGGTAAGCAGATGTCAATCGATGCTGACCTAAATGCGGGTCTAATTAATGAGGAACAAGCCCGTAAGCGCCGTAAAGAAATAGAAGCCGAAGCCGATTTCTATGGAGCAATGGACGGCGCGAGCAAGTTTGTTCGGGGAGATGCAATTGCCGGCATTATAATCACGATAGTTAATATTGTTGGAGGACTACTTGTCGGAGTCATTCAACATGGTCTTGATATTGGGACGGCAGCTGAATACTACACAAAATTGACTATCGGTGACGGTCTTGTTTCACAAATCCCAGCGCTCATTATATCAACTGCGGCAGGTACCATTGTTACTCGAAGTTCATCAGGAAAAGACATCGGAAACGAAGTGGTGGCGCAACTTTTTTTAAATCCGCGTGCGGTTGGAATAGTTGGCAGCGTGATGGCCTTACTCGCAACGGTTCCGGGTTTACCTGGGATACCCTTCTTTACCATTGGCGGATTGATGGGTGGACTGTCTTGGGTTCTAACCCGCTATAAGGCAGAGGAAAAAGACAAAGAGAAACGTCTTCAAGACGATATCGCCGCTAAGCCTGAAAAGGAGCGGATAGAGAATCTCTTGCCACTTGATTTAGTTGAGCTTGAGGTTGGATATGGACTAATTAATATAGTTGAAAGTGAACAGAGCGGCGATTTACTTGAGCGCATAGTTAGCATACGAAAACAGTTTGCCATTGATCTTGGTATAATCGTTCCGAGTATTCACATTCGCGATAATCTTCAGCTCGAGCCGGGAGAGTATCGGGTTATGATTAAGGGAAACAAAGTTGGTGGCGGCGTCTTGCGTCCAGATTCTCTTCTGGCAATGGATCCTGGAAATGTCCTCAGTCAAATGGATGGCACACCTACGAAAGAGCCCGCATTCGGGTTGGATGCGCTCTGGATTGCACGCAATCAGCGGGAAGAAGCCGAAATAGCTGGTTATACAGTTGTGGACCTACCGACAGTAATGGCGACTCATCTCACTGAAATAGTGCGAGGTCATGCGCATGAACTTTTGGGGCGGCAAGAAGTTTCAAATCTAGTTGAAAATTTTAAGAAGCAATATCCGAAAGTTATTGAAGAGCTTATCCCAGAGCCGCTTCATTTGGGGACGATAGTTAAAGTACTACAAAATCTTTTACGTGAGCAGGTTTCAATTAGAGATTTGTTAACGATATTTGAAAATCTTGCTGACGAAGCGAGCCGAACGAAGGATCCCGAATTGCTAACTGAAGGTGTTCGCAAAGCCCTTTCAAGAAGTATCACGGCGAAGTTTAAAACTGATGATGGCACGGTTTCAGTAGTGAGCCTTGAACCTCAAATCGAAGAGCTAATTGCGAACTCACTTCTTCAAACAGAGCAGGGTGTGCAGTTGGTTATGGATCCAAAAGTGGCTCATCAAATGATCGAGAGCATTGCTGCGACGATCGAGTCACATCCAGAGATTGCGGCGCAGCCAATTCTTTTGACAAGCCCAACAGCGCGTCGTCATTTATTTAAACTTACATCCAGATTTATTCCGCAATTGATTGTTCTTTCACATAATGAATTATCAGCAGAAGCACGAATTGCCTCTGTTGGTATAGTTGAATTGGGTAGGGAGTTAGCAAATGCGGGTTAAAAAGTATATGGCAAAGACTATGAAAGAAGCCTTACGGTTGATCAAAGAGGAGCTCGGTCCAGAAGCCGTGATTCTAGCTGCACGTGACATAAAGAAAGGCCCGGGCCAAGGCGAGGTTGAGTTAACTGCGGCGGTGAGTGATTTCACCCTGCACAAAAAAAGTTTTTCTGAATCGAGAATGGATATCAATACAAAAGAACGCTTTCGAAATACGGCCGCTAAAGCGCAAAAAACCATTATTTCTAAAATGGTGGAGCACAGACTGGCTGGAAACAGTGGTCAATCCGGTGGGTCCCCCTTGTCAAAAGTATTAGGCTTAGATGGGCGAGGCGAAACGGATTTGCGTTCGAGTACTTCGGTTAGTAAATTGAAGCGAAACGTCACCTCAGTGTCATATATTGATATTCAGGATGAGCGTGAATTGGACCACGCGCCACGTACTCAACATCCGCGGGCCCAAGATATGGCGGATGAGGTCTCGAATTTAACACCCCGATCCTTGAGCCGCATTCGAAATGCCGCAAAAGAGGCGTTCACAGCTGGAATCAACGCGCTCGACAGCAGGGCGGTTAAAAATAATTATGCAAATATTACCAGTGATCCAAATGAAGATTTTCGTTTTGAGAAAATTGCCTCCAAAGTGGCGGCGACTTTGGCGCCAGAAACTAAGTTTGCGGCGTCAACCGCAGTTCGTGTCGAACAAATTGAAGTTCTACAATCTGAAATAGTTAGACTGCAGTCTCTCTTGAAGCAAAACCAAATGGTGAGGACACCAGTAAATTCTCATCCTGGCGCGGAGTATGGAATTCACTTTGAGCTGAGTTTTATGTTTCAAAAGCTCCTTGAAAGTGGCGTCAATACCGACTTAACCACCGCGATTCTACTTCAGGCTCAAAAAGAAATGGATAGCTCACAAATAAAAAAACGTCCTCTCGTGGATGCCTACGTCGCAAGATGGTTTTTAACAAATACCAAAATCGTCAGGGACGTCTATCAAGGTCGAAGTCATTTATTTGTTGGTCCCGCAGGTAGTGGTAAAACCTCAATGTTGGTTAAATGGGCAAGTCATTTGAGTCTCAAGAAGAAAAAGCGAATTGCAATTTTGACGACCGATACGCAAAAAGTAGGAGCAGTAGACCAATTGAAAATCTACGCTCAAATTTTAAATGTTCCATTTGTTGTGATTAGATCGCAAGATGATTTTAATGGAATTCTGACTCAGTTTGCCTATATTGACCACTTCCTGATCGACTCTCCAGGAATGCAACTTAAAGATTTAAGTGAGATTGATTTTTTAAGATCAATGTTGCCACCGCCTCAATTGGGTGGGGTTTCTCACCTTGTGCTCAGCTGCATTTCCAAAGATAGTGACTGCCTTGACAACTGTAAGCGCTTTCGTCTCGCGTCGTACCAAGACTTGGTGTTCACTAATCTTGATCAGTCCATTCAGCACGGAGTAATCGTAAATGTAAGTCACGCCTTAAACATTCCGCTTAACTCTTTCGGCATTGGAAATTCAATTCCTGAAGATTATGAAGAAGCCACGAAAGAACGAATTTTAGATTTAATTTTTAAGCTCACACGCATTCAAAGAGGAGTTAACGGCCATGGGATTTAGCCATCAGAAACAAGTGGATTTGCACTCGAATTCGACACGGACAATCAGTATCACTTCTGGAAAGGGAGGGGTTGGTAAAACCTCAATAGTTGTCAATCTTGCCAAGATCTTGCATAAGCGGGGATACCGTGTCCTCATATTAGACGGCGATCTCGGCATGGCTAATGTCGATATCATGTTGAAAGTGAGAGCGCAAAAAAGCATCCACGATCTGATTACCGGAAGGTCTCAGCTAAACGAAATTTTGGTTGAGGTTGAAGAGGGATTAACCCTGATTCCAGGCGGTAGCGGTCTCTACGATCTTCAAAATTTAGCTGTATTTGAGCGCCAATTTCTTCTCGATCAAGTCAGTGGTCTAGGTCAAAAATATGATTATATGTTAATTGATACATCCCCGGGGATCGACAACAACGTATTGTATCTCAATGCCGCAGCTCAAGAGATTTGTGTAATTGTAAACCCAGACCCTTCGAGCTTTGCCGACGCTTACGCCCTTATTAAAGTCTTGAATCAAAGATGTCGAGAGAATCGATTTTCGATCGTATGCAATCAGGTTCGTGATGAGCAAGAAGGTGTTAAACTTTTTCGAAAACTTGATGATGTTGTACAGAAGTTTCTTTACGTAAGCCTAGATTATAAGGGTTCGATTCCTTCTGATCCCAATTTGAGACAGGCAACAAAAAACCAACAATTGGTAAGCCAGGTTTACTCACAAAGCCCGTCTGCGCAAGCACTTACAAAGCTTGCTCAGAAATTTGAGGCCTACCAGGCCTTAGATGAATGTAAAGGAAATCTACAGTTTTTTTGGGAACAGCTCGTCGGAGTGGCATGAAAAGAATTAGACTACCGGTGGTGTTCTCAATTTGATAAGATAAGAAAAGCGGTTAGATAAAATATTTCGAGGGTGGTTCAATAATGTCTGGTAATGGTGTCATTCGAAAGTATAAAGAATCTCCAAATAAAATTACCCAACAAGAAAAAGATAAGCTCGTCATCGAGTATTCTTCATTGATTAAGTTTATCGCACAGAAAATCGCAGTTCGCCTTCCATCAAATATTGAGTTGGACGATTTAATATCAAGTGGCGTTATAGGTTTAATGGATGCCATTGATAAATATGATCCAACGCGAGATAATAAATTTAAGACCTATGCAGAGTTTCGTATTAGAGGCTCGATTCTTGATGAATTAAGAGCGCAAGATTGGGTTCCGCGATCGGTTCGCGATAAGGCAAAACTTCTTGATAGAACTATGGTTGAACTTGAAGCGGTGTTTGGGCGTGCAGCTACAGACGAAGAGGTTTCTACTAAACTAAATATGAGTATGGAAGAATTCTATGACTTAGTAAATCAAGTGCGGCCGGTGAGCGTACTTTCAATTGATGATTCAACAACATTTAGTAATGTAGACAAGAAATCTATTCTCAATATTCTTGAGGGTTGTGCACTAAACAATCCTTATAACCAATTGAGCATGAAATCGATTAAGGATGTCGTTACTAAGGCAATTGAAGAACTACCCGAAAGACAGAGATTGGTTCTTTCTCTATACTATTATGAAGATTTGAATTTAAAAGAAATTGGTAAAGTGCTGCGAGTTACGGAGAGTCGTGTCTCTCAGCTTCATGCACAGGCGGTGAGCCGCTTGAGAGCCAAGCTCGCACAAGTTTTCAATGCAAGTGAACAAGTAGCCTCTTAAATTTATAGTGTTCAAAATATCAACGTTTTCATTGAAATGGAGTCTAATTTCGATTTTTGAAATTAAGGCTTGTTTCAAAATACAACTTTCATTAAGCATTTAAATCAAGACCCTCGCCATTGATCTAGTTTTGAGGGTATTCAGCTTACTTTGGTAAAGGCAAGATTTAAGTCTAAATCTTATTCAGCCGAATGAACATATAGAAAATTAGCAAGAAAAATGCGGCCTTAAGTCCGCAACTTTTTTGAAAACTGAACTGAACAGCGGAGTGTTCGATGTTGCAGAGTAAATATTTTGTATCCCATGATGGTCAACAATTAGGCCCGCATACGATTGTTGAAATCACAGCAAAAATTCAAAGTAATGAACTGGCCATTAGTGATTATGTCTATGATGAGATTGGCGGCGATTGGTTCATGATTGTCGCTTATCATGCATTTACTGATTTAGTTCAGTTTGCTAAGCCCAGTCAACCTCCGAAGCAAGAGCCAAAAAAGATTGTTTCGGATGCTCCCGAATGGTTCATTTTGAAGGGCCAAAATCGTTTTGGTCCATATTCTCTTTTCGATGTAGTTAAACTGCTGCAAAGTCGTTCGCTTTTTGAATACGATTACGCTTGGAATCCAAGCCTTGAGACTTGGCATTTGATAGCTGAGCTTGAGGAGTTTAAAGCCGAGAAAATTAAGCTGTTGAAGGACTCAACTCACCCAGAATTAACTGATGTATTCTTTCGCAGAAGACATGGAAGAGCCAACTACGGAGCTTCGTTGATTGTGCATAATAATTCAAAAGTGTGGAAGGGTACGAGTTTTGAAATTTCTCCTGGCGGCGCTGGAATTGAGCTCGAGAGCGGACAATTGCAGATCGGACAGTCCGTAAGCATTCACTTTAAGCCTGGGGACGACGTTCCGCCATTCAATGCAAAGTGCGAAGTCGTAAGTGTTCGCACCCAAGAAAGCGACAATAAAAAGAAAGTAATATACGGGATTAAATTTTTGGAACTGGCAGAACTGACACAAGACTATCTTGCTCAGTTCACTGAGAAAAATATTCGAGCTTCTTAAGAAAAACAAAACTAATGTTTCGCCTTTCCCTGTATGTAATCTCCTTAAGGCGCAATTAGAGATAAAATGATTATTTATTTCTAGGTATGAGGGAGAACTAAAAAAATGAAAAAAATGCAACCTGTCAACACAGCGCTGAATATGTCCATGGGCGTGGTTTTTAGCTTAGCTTTACTAGTTGGATGTACGGAACAGAATTTTGGTCTAACTCCCACAACAAAAGATTTTGCTCAGAGTGTGAAGTACAATCGTCAGGCCGATGTTCTCATTGTTATGGAGGCTTCAGGAGCCATGGACCAGCAGCTACGCTATGATGCTGTTGCAGTTCAGATTCCAGCAATGATTAAAATTTTAAACGCTGCGAATCTCGACTATCACATTGCCGTTACAACAATGACTCCTAGATTTCAAGATCCTCAAACTCAAGCTATGATCGGTGATGGCGGGCGATTTATCAACCATGGTGATGTCTCACCAGTCGTTCTGAATTCCAGCGTGGCATCGCTGTCTTCGATTTTATCGAGTCGGTTGAGATTTGATTCAAATGACTATATTTCTCCGATGAATTTTGGCAGGCTTGCTGTGCAGAATGCTTTGAGTGCGCCGCTCATTAGCGGGACTAATTCTGGTTTTTTACGGCCAAATGCTTTGCTTAACGTAATTTTCATTTCGTCAAAAGATGACGATGTCAATAATACTGCACCAGTCGATCTTGTTGGATTTCTAGATAAGCTCCGTCCACCAATGCCTGCAACTGGTCAAAGAAGTTGGTTGGCGCACTACGTGGGGGTACTAACTAGTAACTCTTCTGATCAATGTGCATCTGGCCAGTGGAACTATCGATCTCCAGGACTAAAATTTTTAGCTGTAGTCAATGCATCCGGTGGATCTGCATCTACAATTTGCTCTACAGATTTGACGTTAGCTGTGCAACAAGTACAGGCTCGCATTCTTGAGATCGTTACCTCTTACCATCTTAATGAAAAGCCAAATATATCAACGATTGTAGTTTTTGCGGCCGGCGTTTTAATTTCTCAAGACGCCAATAACGGCTGGACCTATGATGATACCAGTCAATCTCTAATATTTCATGGCTTGGCAATTCCACCAGATGGGACGCCTTTTCACGTCGATTATACGCCAGCAGGGATTAAATGAGAATTTTGGTTTCAGTCCTCCTCATTCTAGGATTTTCACAACTGGCCTCTGCCAAACAAAAAGCATTGGTAAAAGAAGTTCCTGTGGAAGATCAGCTAAAATTTAAAGAAGGTGATGAAAAAGGAAATGACATCAAGGCACTAAAGACCGAGATGCTGGTCGAAAATAGTGAGAAACGCGCGCTTGCCCAGTTGCAAATACTATTGCAAAAAAATCGTGGCAAGAAATTGGAGCCAGATATACTTTATCGCCTCGGTGAGCTCTATATGCGGCGTGCCCGTAGTGAAAGATTTTTTGAAATTCATCGAAACGACAAAGAAATTATGAATTTCTTGCCAACAGTCGTGAAAGCAGGGGCTGAAAAGGTTCAAATAAAGAAAGCCATAGTAATCTACGAAGATATTCAGTTGCGATTTCGTGGTTACCGCAATTTAGATATGATCCTGTTTAATAAAGGCTATGCACTTGAGCAACTAGGTGATGATAAAGAAGCGGAAAAGACATTTGAAAGCTTAATAGCTAACTATCCAGACTCACCGCTCTTGCCTGACTCATATATGTCAGTTGGCGAATTGAACTATAAAAATAGAAAATTTGAAATAGCGCTACAGAACTTCAAAGAAGTTCGCAAATTCACTGAAGCGCGAGTTTATCCGTACTCAATCTATAAAGGTGCTTGGTGCTTTTATAATCTGCAAAATACTCGTGGCGGGTTGAAGGAGTTGGAGGCCGTTGTCGAGTATGGCGCTAAGGTTGCGGAACTTAAATTGGACGCAAAATTGGACCTTCGAAAAGAAGCTTTGAGTGATATGACACTATTCTATTCAGACGTAGGATTAAGTGTGAACGCGGTAGACTATTTTGTAAATCAGGCGAGAGAACTGGATCCAGCTCCGATGCTCATTCGCCTGTCTGATCTTTACGATCGGGGAGCTAAATATGTTGATATTGAAACACTACTTTCAAAGTTTATTCAAAAAATGCCAAATAATGAACTCGTGGCAAGTGCTAGAGAGCGATTAATTTGGAACAATGAGCATATCAAGAAGCGTAAAAAAGTTGTTGAGCAAATGTTCGCTCTCGAGGAGCTTTGTCACGATCGAACTGCCGCAGCAATCAAAATATCCGGCGGCGGGAATGCACAGACTAAGCGAAATGATTGCCAAGAAAAGATCACCGAGGCGAGCAAGAAGTTGGCGCAAAGATGGCATGCTCTATGGAAGAAGAAGTCCAAAGAAGAAGATCTTCTCGCAAGCGCCGAAGTGGCATATAAGATCTACTTGCGAAATCTTGACCAGAAAGACGAAGAGCAAAACCATTTGAGAATGTCCTTTGGCGAGTTGCTATTTCAAGAGGACAAATTTCGTGAGGCATCAGTACAGTATGCTTCAATAGATGCGCATCATCCTGATGCGAAACTGGGCGTTGATGCCGCCTATGCGGCTATTTTGAGCCTTGAAAGGGCAACTCTTTCTAAGTGGAGTGACGCCGATGAAAAAGTTTTCGAAACACTAGCCAATGTCTATTTAAGTAAATATCCGAGCGCTGAATTCGCACTCGACATTGAATTTAAAAAATATTTCATTGCCTATGAAAAATCAAGATACGACGAGGCTGCTGTTGGATTCAAGAAACTTGGTTGGGGTGATATCGACAAAAAGAAATTGGGTCAAGAAAAAATCTTGAAGGCTCAAGATTTATATCTTGATATTTTAAACATTAAAAAAGATTACAAAAACCTAAAAGAGGCAGCAAATCTTTTACTAAAGAAGCTTACTGAGGGTGGTCGAATAGTTGTAGTCGAGAAGATTTATAGAGAGGCATATTTCGCAGAAATACAAGGATATGAAGAGAGTGGTGATACGGTAAAAGCAATTGAGACTTATAAGAAATTTGCCACTGAACAGAAAAAAACTGATCTTGCCCCGAAGGCCTGGTGGAACGCGTCTCAGCTTGAGTTTAAGTCTGGTGATCTTTTGGGCGGCGCAAATACTTGCTACGAAATGTCGAAAATGTTTAAAGAAAGTCCTCAGGTAAAGGACTGCTTAATGAAAGCCGCAGGTGCCTTTGAGTCGCTCGCTCGAATTGATTTAGCTGCGAAGGTTCTACTGGATCTCTGCGATTTCGACAAGCTAAATGAAAACCAATGGCGTGAGCTTGCCGCCGACTTCTTTGCGCTTAGCCGAAATCGTCAAACTGCCGTCGCAATATATGCAAAACTCGCCGAAGTTCAAAAGGCCCCTAAAGAGAAGTTGGCTTTGATCGAAAAACAATTAGATCTGGCAAAATTGGATGCGAATACAAAGCAAATAGCAGATTTGAAAAAGCAAATTATTGGCCTTGGAGTTGAGCCGGCCGTTAGTCTTTTAAGTCTCGAACAGGCCGAAGAAAGATTTGCCGCAGCGGATTTTACATCGGCATTCAACCTTTCTAAAAAGATAATTGCCAAGGGCAGCCTGCCTAAAAATATCTTGGCTCGGGCGAGATTTATACAGGCCGAAGTACTTGATGATGAATTCAAAAGACAAAGCGTCAATGCGCGAATCGAAAAAATTGCCACGGTGCTGGCGATCAAAACTGAAAAACTTGAAAAGGCACAAAAGGCTTACCAAGCAGTAATCGAGTATGGAGATCCAGAGTCTTCGGTAAAAGCAATTCTGCTGCTCTCAAACTGCTATCTTAACTATGCACAAGCTCTAAAAAGTTTAAAACTATCCGGAGAGGTAAGCGAGGCAGATCGTTTAGTCTTTCAAAAAGAAATTGAAAAATTAATAGTTCCAATGGAGGAAAAAGGCATTGATAGTCTTAATCAAGCCCTTTTGGCTGCTAAAAAAGTACATCTTTATAATCAAACGATCGTGAATATTCAACGAAACCTTGATAAATTGAACCTAAAAACTGATCCGTTGCCCCTGGGCCAAATCTATCCCCCACCAATATATTTGCCAAAGCGAAAGCTTGATTTTGGTGGCCTCGCCAAATTGGGAGGGCATTAGAATGGACAAATATTTACTTATTGTAGGTGCAACTTTCATTTTTTTCGGTTGTGTAAGTCCGGAGCTAAAGACTAAAGACAGCCTTTCAGGCGCAAGCCCACAAACACTCGTGAGCGAGCGAAAAAAAATAAATACTGATCTTTATTTTGAGTCATTTGAATTTAAGCCTTATGTATTTTCGAAATCGACAAGTCATTGCCTGCAGGTTGCAGATTTCAAGGGCAAAGATTGGAAAGCGCTCCTTGAAAGTATTAATAATTGTGCACAATCCAATCAATGGTTAAGTGTCGAGTCGACAGCACAAGAGCTGGTGAAGACCAATGTCAACTCTCCTTGGGGGCCATACTATTTGAGCTTAGCAGCAGAATATAATAAAGATTTGCCTCGTGCACTTTGGATGATTGATCTCGCCATTAAGAAAGCCTCTTCGCAAATGGCGATTTTACAATATCAACGCGGACGAATTTTGTGGTTTTTAGATCAGAAGGATCTGGCTTTTAAGGAGTTGGTCCTTTCCGCGAAACTTGATAAATCAATGTATGATGCCAATTTGTTCTTGGCTGAAATTGCCTATCATGAGCTCGACTACAAAACTGCGGCGCCGAAGTTCAAAGAGGTTTTGAGTGTGGATTCAACAAACTATGCGGCATTAGTTGATGGCGCGGAGTGTGTTATTAATGTTGGAGATTTGAAGCTTGGGGCTGAATATCTTGAGAAAGCAATTTCGTCTCATCCTGAGAATCTGCAAATCAGGTTGCGGCTAGCTCAGGTCTATGAGGACTTTCAGAAGCTGCCAGAGCTGGCATTAGGCGTTTATGTTGCTCTTAAAGAAGCCCTTGCTAAGGGGGTCGTTCGCGATCGGCCAACAGTGGATTTGAATGAGAAGATTAGAGTCCTTGAAATGACACTGCCGAAAAATGCAACGAGTCCGAAAATAAAACGTGCAGCCGCAAGCAAGCCTTGAAGGGAGATTTATGTTAATTAAGAATAGCCTACGAATCCTTATATTGTTTCTCGTAGCTTTGAGCCTGGCAACAACTTCTACAGTTTTTGCTAAAACCGTGAAGTATCGCAAGACTCAAGATGTAAATTTTGATGAGACGAACATAGACGGGGTCGTACGTAATCCAGATGGGACATATCTCGTACAGAAACGAGGCATTGACTTCATGCCCCTCTATAAAGTTAGGCGCAATTTTGACGAAAACATTAAAGAGTCCGCATATTACATTAAATAAATGACTTAAGGCTGGAGAAGCAATGCATTCACATATGAGTACCACATCAAAAGTTAATTCTGATTTTGCTAGAGTTGTTAAGTTCCGGCTTATATTGCTATGGCTAGTGATAGTATTGCCGCAAACGGGCGTTGCAACAGAGGCAAAAGTGAAATCTGCAGTTGCCGCACCGGTCCCAGCACCTGTACCTCAGGCGTCACCACCGCCAGTAAGTTCTGATAAACTTGATGTTTCTGATTTAGAGAAAAAATACTGGTCTGCCAAAGATACCGATTTCTCAGTCGTGCAAAATCGGGCTTACTCGAAAGCCAAGCGCTGGGCATTTGCAGCTATGTATGGGCCAGTAGTAAATGATCCCTACTCTGAAGGATTCTCATATAATCTCTCTTTACAATATTATTTAGATGAACGCTCCGGAATTGAAATTCAATATTTAAAAAGTATTACAAAAGACAATAACGCAGTAAATGTTTTCAATAACGATTATGGAACGAGGCCGGACTTTGATCGTACGATTAGTTATTATGGAGTGAATTACAATTGGGTGCCAATTTATGCAAAGATGAGTCTGATGAATACGAAGATTCTTTACTTCGATATGGCGTTCAGTCCTGGCGTCGGCATCACCCAATATGAGCAACAAAGATTCAATGCCTCTAGCGTCGGCAAATCAGCGCCGACATTTTCATTGAATATAACTCAACATTTTTTTCTTTCGAATAATTTCGCGATTCGCGGCGAATTTCAAAATCGTTGGTTTAACGAAGATGTTATTAGTTATAAAACTCCTTTTAACAACCTTCGAACTGAATTTTCACATGATACGAATCTCCTGTTTGGCATCGACTATTTCTTTTAAGAGAAAGTGTTTATGAAACTGAAATTTTGTCCGGTCCGAAAATTAATATTAAATCTAGCAGTTGCTTCAGGCATGGTTTCATCATTTGTTTTTACTCCCGCATTTGCTCGGCATGAGGATTCGGCTGGTGTCTACAAAGCAGATGCCTATCGTGAACGAATTGCGAAATCTATTGAGGCTGTAGTGGAGTCTTCGAACTATGTTCAAAATGGAGCGGCCCCTAGTCAACAATTCAGTCCGACCCTAAAGGGCTTGCCGCAAAAGATTCAGTCGGCGCAGGTTTCTAACTCTGGCGCAGCCGTGGTACCAGTCAACCCTCAATCTTTAACTGATAAAATGTTTTTTCAAGTGAAAAATTTTTTCTTCGGTGGTCAGGCCCCTGGTTCAATTCGACCGGGAGCCGTCGGCATTGGTGTACAGGCCGGCCAACCAGCCGGTCAAAAACTAGTTCAGGAAACGAACCTAAATAAGCGAGCGCCGAGTTCAGGGGGCGAGGCCGCTTCTGAAAAGGGTCAAATAAGCAGACCTGATGCCCTAAAGAATCTGTCCATTAATAAACTGGGCGTTGAAATTTATCAAATTTCGACTTCGAAAGTTCCGTATCTTGAAATTACTAAAGAAGCAAAAATCACGGCCCAGCTTTATGCTCTCTCTGAAAGCGCTCAGAAAAAATTTGTTAACTATGCCATAGCACCACTGCTCACACCTGAAATAGTTGCGGCGAAGTCTCTTCATGAATTGATGAAGCTCTTGCCAGTTTCGCAAATCGCGCAAATTGCAAAGATAAATGAAGCGCAAATCTTGCGAGTTTCACATGCCGATCTTGAGAGGCTAAAATGGATGAGCGTGCCAGAGCCGGTAATAAAGCTGGTAAAATATGTTCCGCTGACGATTGAAGAAAATCGGCTTCTGAATGGAATTTTACTGTATCGACAGGGTGACAAATGTGCAGTTGCAGTCAGTTTATTTTATCCGCTAACAAAAACGCCATTCTACGAAAGTGAAGGAAACTATTTTCTTTCATTGTGCTCGAAACAGCTAGGTCTTATGACTGACTTTTACGAAAAAGCTCGACGCGTCTTCGATGCTGAAGATCTGCATTACAGTAAAAAGCTCTTCAAAGAATTGAGTGAGGATGTACCACCAGAGGTGATTGATACATTGGGGAAGTCACTCTTTAAGCTCTCGGCGAATAAAAAGGCTTTTGAGGGCGTTGATCCTTTAGTGAAAGGCAATGTGTATTTCATTTTGACGAATTTTGGAGCTAAAACAGAACGATTTAAGACGACCTTGAGCTTTTCTCAGCTGGTTCCCGAAAAACATGCAAAATATTTAGAGGCACAATTTTTACGGGCACTAGCGGAATACGAAATCGGCGATAAAGCAAAAGCCTTAAAGATTCAAGAGGATCTTATTCACACATTAGGTTTAAATAAAAAAAACGACGAGTTTCAGGCCCTTGTAGCGCTCAATTTGGCTCGGATGCAATTTCAAGAAAAGAAATTTAAAGAAGCACGAGAAAATTTTTTGAAAGTTTCTAAAGATCATCCGCTGTGGGTACAGAGTTTGACGGAGATGGGTTGGGCGCAACTTGAAATGGCAGACTTTGGCGGCGCAATCGGCAATATGTACTCTGTGCAGTCGCCATTTTTTAATTCGGTATTTAAGCCTGAAAGTTATGTGATTCGAACCATCGGATATTTGAAATTGTGTCAGTATGGGGACGCTTATAAAACTTTGAGTATTCTTGAGAAATTGTATCGGCCAGCACTTGATAAAATTTCGGCCTATCAATCAGCTGCGGGACATGCAGTCTATCAAACAGTAAGATCATATATTTCATCAAAGGCCTCTGGTGATGTAGATGGCTTGCCGGGCACCGTTATTCGTGAGATGGCGCGACACAAAGACTTCTTGACTCGACAATTAGCATTGAATCGTCAGGCCGAAGAGAGGGACATTTACTCAAGATTAGACCGAGATGTTGAGACTAGTCTTGCCAGAGCACAAGCAACCATTACAAAGTCCCGTTTAAGAATTGAAAGTCTGAAAAAGCAAATCGTATTAATTGGCTCAAATGCGACTCAAACTGAAGTGAAGCGAGAATTAGATTCCGATCTTGAGCATGAATTTCGTGAGCTAAACTCTCAGTTTTTTCAAATTGACCTTTTTAATGATGCTAAAAAAGCGGTTTCGGCCTATCGAGCTGAATCAGTTAAGCTTGCAGAGCAGAGAATTGCTGCGACCAAAATTGAACTCGAATCGACCCTAAAGAGGCGACTAGCTAATATGAAAGAGGATCTCACTCGTATCTTAGAAAATAATGAACTTTTACGATACGAAGTCTATTCGGGTAGTGGTGAAAACATAAGATTTCAAGTCGCCGGTGGCGAAAAATCAAATCGGGTTCCAGCTAGTATACTTCCAAAGTCTAAGAGCCTGCAGTGGGATTTTGACGGAGAATATTGGGAAGATGAAATTGGTCACTATCGGTCATCACTTAAAAATAATTGTGCAGACAGCAGACAAGCGCGTAATGGGGGTTCTCAGTGAAGAATTTGAAAGTCGAGTCTAAATTAATTATAATGAGTATTGTTCTTGCGGGCCTGTTAGGCTTGGCCCTGTCAGCAAATGCTGAAACCAATATATCTGAGAAAGTGGTTCAACTAAAAGAGAACGTAAACTCGAGTCGTGAAAATCTAAAACAATACGAAGAGAATCTTAAAGTTGTTGAGCAAAACATAAAGGAGACACAGGCGGCTTTGAAGCAGCTTGAGAAGCAGCGGATGGCAGTGCGCAAGCAACTGGATGATTCTAAAAAAGGTAAGTCGAGCGTGGAAACTTCAAAAAAACAAATACAGGTGTTTATGAAGTCTGAACAAGAAAAACTAGACCTCGAAAAGAAACAAATTGAGGAACTAAGAGCAGCTATTGTAAAGCTTGAATTGAACCAAGTTAAGCGCGTTGACAATTTGGCCGCTTATCAGACTAAATTGCAGACGATTGAGTCGGAGCAAAACAACTGGCAAAGTCATCAGCAAGAAGTAGTTGATTTAGAAAAGGCTTTGCAAGACAAATTGATTCTTGCGCAAAAGGATCAAAAGTCCTTATTAGAAAAAAAGCTAGGTTATGATCAAGAAGTTTTAAAATGGAAAAAGCAGCAAAGACTATCAGAACGTAATTACGCAAACTTCAAGGATCTTAAAGACGAGTAGGGCGCCCCTTCTTCTTTGTTTAATGGAATGGTCCAGTTAAGAAGATCAATTTGGTGGCAGCGGCGACTGATTGCGGTTTTTCTGTTTCTGTCTCAGTTATGGGTGGGCCGTTTGATTTCTGGCCCCGTGATCCGAAATCAGTTTGCCAGCCTCACCGTCCCTGAGCTCGGACTCTTCCACATAAAGCCAACTTAAAAAGGAATGAATCCGAGTAGGCCAAGCGGTCTGGGACCCGATCCCCAATTCAAGGGTTGGCTTCAATTAAAAATCTGGCAACTTCCTCAGGAGAGTTTTCGGGTGCGCGATGGGTCGCTCCTTCGGACCTGAAGTAGAGACCCCGTTGAGCAGGTTGAGCCTTTTCGTAAATATTGGTTTTTTCAGAAGTCGATAAAATGAAGTCAGCTAGCCCATCGAAGAAGTTAACCCGACTATCGAGAGTACTAAGAAGATCGGCAAGTCCAAATGAGACGCCACTGAATAAATTATAAGCGGCAGTGACGTCTTTGAGACTGAAGGTCCCCTCGCTTTGCGGGGTGTATTCTCCGAGTGTGCTTAAGAATGCCAAGAGTTCTTTTGGCTCTTGAATATTTTGTGGCAATGGATCTGATATATTTTTGAGATGCAAAAATACGGAGCTGAAGGATGAGTTCTTAGTTTCGCTCGGTAAGAGAGGACTAATTAAGTTCATAGAGGCGACTGGCGAATGATCTTTGGACAAGATTTCAAAAGCTGTTTGAATGATGACTGCGGCTCCGTAAGAAAGACCAACCAGTGCTAATTTTTTCTTATCGATATTAAGTTGATCCAAAATTGAAATTAAATCTTTGGCCTGGCTAGCGAGTGAAAGGCTTTCAATATTAGGTGGTTTTGCAATCAAACTTCCTTGGCCACGCAATTCAATTCTCAGGCTGCCGTAGCCAAGAGGTAATAAAATTTCTTCTAATTTACTAAAGGTTTCGATATCAGAATCAAGGCCGCCAATGAAAATAAATGTTTTTCTTGATGGATCTGTTTGGGAGACAAATTGTATTGGAAGTCTCGTGCCAGAAGCACTTACTAAATATTGCAGCGAAGATCGATGCAAATTGCTTTGAGAGTCAATGCGAACCGCCGGTTCATTTAGGCCTTCTTCGGTATTAGCTTTGGCAAACAAATTTTCACGCAGATCGATAACATCGGCGCGGACATGTGTGGCCAAAGAAAATAAAATGAAACTAATAAATTTATACCCGCGATTCACTTGCTGAGCCCCCTAGCTCGGCATCAATTATAGCAAGCCAGGGGCCGGTCTTATAATACCTAGGTTGTCCCATGCGAAAATTACTATGAAAATTGGACAATTTACTGGGCGTAAATGAGGCACGCAGGATGTGCTGATTTCTGGACCTGGCTTGAGATAATGGCTTGAGATAATGGCTTGAGGGTCGGTATCAAGAAGGACCGCGATTATAAAACTCAATGATCGCGGCCTATAGATTACAGTTTCTCGAGGCTTAGTTTGCCCCCAGTAATCGACTTTCCCTTCATGCTTGCAATTGGAACTGTCGCATCAAGAAGGGCCTTTTTTACTGCCCGCCAATTGGCCTCTGGATGCTTCGACCAGTAAAGTGCGAGGGCACCAGCAACATGGGGTGCTGCCATTGAGGTTCCATCCCAGCCGACTTTGAAACCAAACAAATCAATAATTTTATCGGCATAAGTATTGCCAACAGTGGTTGAGAATACTTCAACTCCGGGTGCCGCGAGATGAACGCTGCGAAGTCCCCAATTCGAGAATTTGCCCAACTTATTGTCTTTGTCGATCGCGGCTACACTTATGATATTTTCAATTGAGTAGCTTGCGGGTACGGCGGGCTTTGCGTCCGAATCATTGTCATAGCCAACGCCGGCATGGCCGTTGCCTGCTGCGAAAACAAAAAGCACGCCTTTTTCTTGCCCACCAGTGATGACTTCTTTGAGCGCTTCATTGTCGCCGGCCTCTTTTGGATCTTCGCCTTCAGTGCCCCATGAATTTGACAGGACTTTGGCGCCATTATTGATCGCATACATAATGGCACGGATGGCGTCAGAGGTGGTACCTTTTCCACTTTTGCTGATGAATCGGAGCGGCATGATTTGAGCTAATGGAGCGACTCCAGAAGTGCCCTTACCATTGTCGCCTCGGGCGGCAATATTGCCAGCGCAGTGAGTGCCATGGCCGGGATTTTGGCCCTTCAGAATAACATCAAGTAATTGCCCGTGTACATCGTAAGGTTTGTTGTCGTTGTCAGAAAAATCCCAAGCCATAGCATCGTCAATATAGCCATTGCCATCATCGTCGACACCATTATTAGATTTGTTGCGGCCTTGATCATCAAAGCCGATTTCGCCTTGGTTTCTCCACATATTATCCAACAGGTCTTCGTGGGTATAATCCACTCCCGAATCGATGAC
>JAYVXS010000339.1:0-2998 GCA_043784965.1 Bdellovibrionales bacterium | reverse complement strand
TGTTAGAAAAGAGTTTTGAATATTTTCTTTCAACCAAAGCTTTATGGAGCCTAAGCAAAGTCGAATGAGCAACGACAATAGAGAGCTTTGGGAGCCTGGAGGATCGAAAAAAAAGTGAAGTCAAAGCAAATACCAACCGATCGGTCAAAGTCAGTTTTGGAGCCCTGAGGCGCTTTCTTCGCATCAGTAGCAACTGTTGTCTGACCAAAAGTCTGACCAAAAGTCTGACC
This sequence comes from Bdellovibrionales bacterium, assembly GCA_043784965.1. Classification (GTDB taxonomy): domain Bacteria; phylum Bdellovibrionota; class Bdellovibrionia; order Bdellovibrionales; family JAMPXM01; genus JAYTQQ01. The sequence continues at coordinate 2,768 of JAYVXS010000339.1, read as the reverse complement.
AAAAGATGTTCAGCCACCAACATGCTTTTGCCGTTAGGCCTTGTAAGCCTTTCGATCAAAACAATTGCATCTAAAAAAAGTTGCAAAATCCCAAGCATTCCTCATTTTGAGGCAATTTAAATTATTCCGCAAGACTACAAAATTACTTATTTTTATGCTAAACTTCGAATTTGGAGAGTCTCAGGTTTCGCCCGGTAATTGTGAATGAAATGACCGTTTTAAAAATCTAAAATTTTGAAGCTGGTAGAATGTTCAGAAAAGCACTGCTCGCTCAGTTTGACATTGAAACGGCAGTCAAAACGATTGAATTCCAAAAATTGAAATTCTCTACTTCAGAAGGTCTCTACTCATTCGACCTCGATGCGCAAAGCTGAGATGCGCAAAGCTGAGTCATTGTAAAGATTTCGAAATGATTGGTCCCAAAAAGAGCATTTGCAATTTTTTCCCGACGTTAAATCCCAGTTAAAGCTTAAAGCTCAAAAAATCTGAAGGCATGGTAATTGCTATACATTAAAAAAAATGTATCCAAACCCTTACAAAGGAAAATCGATGAAAGCTCTTATTCTGACTTTAACATTTACAACAGGAGTAGCTATAACGACTTATGCGGCACCAGCATCGCCCCCACTGTCTTTGAAATACGCTTGCACAGCAGCTGATGGCGGCGGCGATCCTAGTGTCAAAGTTTATCAAGATCGTAACGCAAACCAGTTCGTAAAAATTGCATATTTTGGATCTCGAGAACCTGCGTTAATTCCCCTTCATGTAGCACCGAAATTTATGATCGATGGCGGTATCTATGTTGGGTCTGGTGTTGAAGTGACTGAACACAACAGCGTAGAAGTGCCACCTGCTCGCGCAACAGTTGTTCTTGTAAACATAAAGCGTACATTTAACTGCTCTCCTGGTTTTTTAAAATAGTTTGGATAGGCCGGAGCAATTCGGCCTTTTTCTTTGGTGGGCCCGTTAGGGCTCTCGAATTGACGATGTTTGTGCCACACGATTGTGAGATGTTATGCCACTCATAAATTCTTGAGCGGCGGTAAGTAGGGAGCAAATTCCTCCGATAGGATATTTTATAAAAGCGCGAGAGCTAAACTATCAATCGAGATAGAAGCGATTTATTATAGTCCTGTGGGCTATGACACTTATTCTCGTAATGCTTAGAATCACAAACACCATCGCCGCATTTTACACAAAAGCCTGCTGAGCCTGGAGCTGCAGGGGCATCACAGCCAATATCAAGGTGTTGATGAATCCAAGAGTTTGTTAGGGTTAGGCCTTGGCAACATTTTAACGCCCCTACAACACTTCCTCCGGCACTATTGCCTTCGGTCGCACCTTCGGTCGCACCTCGTTCGGAATTGGCTTCTTGGCGAGAATCAGAAAAGTCCTGTGGCAATCCGTATTTACACTTTCCTAGCTTGCAGCCACAAGCAAGGCCACCAATGGGGCTTCGACATGTTCCCATTCCATCTTTTAATTTTACTTTTCCAATTGGAAGACAGAGGGGTGACAATCCATTTTGATCTAAACAGCCGACCGCGCAATCACTTTGTTTATTGCAATCATTTTCGGTACTGCGAGCCTGAGAACTGCCCAATAAATTCATGAACAACAAAAATACGCAAAATTCAATTTTCATTAAATTATCTTCGTAGACCCTCAGTCCGGTGCACTCAAAGCTGACCAAGATCTGAGCGCTAAATGTCTAGTTTATGTCGTCACAACTCCTAATCTTTAGATCGGGTCGCCGGTAAATTTATTGGTCAAATATTTGTGTGGCTTGAGGGTCGCGAAGGCTACTATCTTTCACCCTTCATTTTTTCTAAAATATTTGTAACGTCTTCGTCGGATACAATTCTTGTATCATCGCCATGGCATGTCCCTTTGCTACCAGGAAAAATTTCGGTACAATGGCCAGTAGCATTTGATGACGCCGCTCCGGTAGAAAGCTTACATCTTCGAACTCCTGCATAAGCGTTGATCAAGTTGAGACAAGCATTTTCTGACATACACAAACGAGATTTTTTTCCGTTAGCATGAGTTTCTTCTAAGTCATTAGACAAAGAGACTTTCAAATTGTTGCCGACTAAGCATTCAATCTTGTCGTGGTCATTCTTATCTTCGTCACCAGCTGAATGTTTCTCTTTATGATCTGCATCGCAAACTTCTCCTTTGTCATCGTGGTGTGTGCCTGAAGACGAGCCAGAGGCCGAACCGGACGATGAACTTGACGACGCTGAAGGTTTTGGAGTCGGAGTGGCGGTAGATGACGGCGATCCAGGTGAAGATGGCGTCGGGCATGGGTTGACGCTATCTAGAAGAGGGGGGCTGCCGTCTGGACAACTAAGTTGGTTCGAGCTCGAAATTGAGCTGGCTACAAAGACTGAGTTTTCTGGAAGGCTAGATTTAAAGTCCATGCTTTGGCCGCAGTTTTGAAAAATCAGAATCATTAATCCTGACAAAAATATACACAATTTAAGCTTTAAATTTTTTATCAATTTCATACGTTCTCCTATGAGGCAATGTACAGTTAATCCACATATTTAAGTACTTCAAGAGGTGTGCCGTGCGAAATCCTTTAGGGGTGAGTATATCGAGTTCGGACGACTAGACTTAGGGCGGTTGTTTATATATTCGACAAAATCGAGGCCTATCTCTTTTTTGTTGATCTAGCCCGGATATTTCATCAGATTTCTGTTGCAATCGCCGCTTCGCTAGTCTGGGCGCTCCGCTCCTGGCGTTTTCGAGACCTTTTCATTGCG
>JAYVXS010000338.1:0-9750 GCA_043784965.1 Bdellovibrionales bacterium | reverse complement strand
TTTTACATTCAAAGACGCCATAGGCCGCCGCGTTCAAAGTATTAAAGAGGCCAAGAGTTAGGATTAGGAATTTACAAATCGGACTCATAACAGCTCCTTGAATTTAGGTCTAGTTTCTGATATGTGGCCATCAGCTAATCAAGTTCTTTGTCAAAAAGGGGTGGGACTCTAGAAAAATGTATTCTGGACGTATAAAGTATTTACATGAAAAGTAATAGCTTAAATCATTTAAGGCAGAAATTTTAAGAAAGCCTTTTCAGCATCTGAGAATGTTGCTTTTCCAAGTTCGATTTGCGTGAAGCGATTTTTATCAAAAACAAGTCGTTCAGAGATTTTCCACCAAAGAAACCCGGTTTTTCTAAGGGGATCGATTATTACAAAAAAGATGATTTGCTCAATACCCATGCCAGCAGAGTATGGTGCGCAATTTCCGCTGAATATTGCCAGTGGTGAATTGATTCTGCTAGAACATGGCGGTCATGGTAACTTTCTAAATACAGATTGGTTCAGAGATCTGCTTAGAGCCAAATTTTCTCAAGTGCCTGTCGCCTGTCGCCTGTCACAGACAGAGATAAAATTCTTGATATTTGTTATAGCCTTAAATTCAATTTTGCTCCCGCAGAAATTCTATAATCGCATCGAGGAGTTTGCTGTGATGTATTTGTTCTTGGTATTGATCTGCAATTTGAACTTGATTGCCTAATTTTACCCGCAAGGCCTGCACTTTTGCCATAACACGAGCGCCAGTTTGCTCACTGAATGTCCCACTGTTGATTGCGGTTTCAATGCGTGCAAGGGGTTCATACTTGTCTTTGCTCGAACCAATTTCAGATACAAGTTCAGATAGAATAGCCAATGACTTTGCTCCGATGAGAATTGGCGATGAAATCTCTGGTGGACTAAGTGGCATATATGAATTTCTATCTATCTTTGGATTTTTAGCTTTGAGGACGAGGTACCAAGCATTCAATTTAGCTGGCAGGTTTTCGTTTTCTATTAGTTTTGCGAGACCATCTAAGTTCCCGATGCGTAGACCAAGCTCGCGCAGCTTTCTGCGAAGGCGATGAAGACCTTTTTCAATATCTTCATTGCTATATTTCTTGTCCTTTATATTATCATTGAGGTCTTTGATGAAATTAATAGTTTCATTTATTAAAAAGTTGCGATCCACTTTAGCGTTTGGCCAAGCCTTATACTGAGTAAAGTCATTAGTCATTTTTTCAATGGCAAGCTCCGGGTTTTGCAATATACCAAGCTCCTCAGCATGAACCTTGAGCTCTTGAGAAGCCAGTGCTTCTTGGGCCTTAAAGTAGGTCTCTAACTCAGGCTCCTTTATTTCTAGCGTTAGCGCTTGTAAGTCGCGGTAAAGGCGGACTCGGCCTAAAAGAAATTCAAATTTTTTGAATAGATCGACTTTATGAGAAAAAAAACTCGCGTCAAAGCTTTCGTAAGATTGCGCTAAAACTCTCAAGTGAAAAAATATTTTGCGGCTATCCTTGGCGAGAAGCTGATCGACTTGCTCCGGCCAGACAAGCTCATGAAGTTGAGTGAAATCATTTTGCACTCTCTTTAAGCCACGCGTGAAAATTTGCTCGCCTAAGGATTGATCTGCTGTATAGGGCGTTGTCAAAAATAGGCTGGAGCAATGATTGGCAGCGTGTGATGAGCTCGCGAAAGTCACAAATGCAAATTGAATGAATAGCAGAGCCAAATACTTTTTATGCATAGATCCTACATTAAGCAAATTCGAAGCCAGTTATTAAGAGGCCCAGAGTTATCTAATTTGCCTGTCATAGTGAAGGCTGGGCTCAGAATTGTCATTTTCTTTTTGTTAATGGCATAGTTACGGGGGGGCAGTTTAGGGGCAGCAGCTACCGATCTCGGCTTTTCAGTTTCGGTCCCGGTTAGGGGTGGCTTCTTTTGGCGAAGGTAGAATAGTTTTTATAAAATAGCCCAGCGAAGTTTTGCCGATTTTGATCTTGGATTGTTTCTTTGTTCTTCAGGGCTTGGACGAACAAATTCGTGGGCGATTTGTCGGTAAACTTGGGCTCGCTCCAATCCTTGAAATGACTTTTTAACTCGACGGTCTTCTCCTGAGTGAAAAGAAAGTATTGCAACCCGTCCCCCTGGATTTAGCATTTCTGGTATATCCTTCAGAAATTGATTCAAGACGTTCAATTCATCATTTACGGCAATTCTCAATGCTTGAAAGGCCCTGCGGATTGGGGCATCACCTTCTTCTGTTTGTACTTTTTTTGAAAAGCCAGTCATTACTTTGTGCATGACCTCAAGTAACTGCGCACTGGTTTGTGGCTTTTTAGCAATCAAGGCTTTTGCGATCACTTCGGCCCTTAGTTCATCAGAATTCTCATGTAATATTTCAGTTAGCTGAGCAAGACTCAAACTTGCCAGGAGCTCCGCAGCCGAGATGCCTTTTTCAGGATTCATGCGCAAATCCAACGGGGCATTTGTTTTGTAAGAGAAGCCTCGGCTAGGATGATCAATTTGCATAGATGAAAGTCCGAGGTCGGCCAAGATAAGATCGACTTTATTAATATTGTGTTCGGTTAAAAATTTTCGTGCTTGGCTAAAATTGATCGCTCCGACAATGAGCGACGAATCTAAAAAGCCGATTTGTCGTAGGCGCGCTTCGGTCCTTGGCCGCTCGATTGGATCTTGATCAAGAGCGATCAGGCGCCCTCCCGGCATTAGTTTTGGCAAAATCAAACAGGCATGGCCGCCGTAACCTAGTGTCGCGTCCAAAGCGGACTCGCCTGGTTTTGGATCTAAAATTTTCAGAATTTCATCTACGCAAATTGGGCGGTGAGTACCAATTGGAGTTGCACCCCGCTGCTTTACCTTTTCAATATCATCGATATATTGGGCGGGGTTAAGCTCCTTATACTTTTCATGAAACTTTGTTGGATTCTTTCCTTTATAACGTACTCTGCGTTTAGGTTTTACGAAGTCATCAGCTGCGGTCATTTAAGAATCCGTTTCAACTCTATACAATAATTCTTTAATTTTAATTCCATGCCATTACTCTGTGATATTTGCTCTCTGATATTTGCTCTCTGATATTTACTCCGCGGCAATTACTCTGAAATGGGGCTAGTGGTACAAGTTAGCTTGGCTGTAATATCATGACCCATTGGGGCCGCAACTAACAAGTCGGCACTAGAGTCGGCATGCACCTTCAAAGAAAAAATTGCTAGCTCTTTACCTTTGCTATCTAATTCTATCCTTTGAAGAGTTCGGACCCCGTCAACGGTTTCGTCTGAAGTGATCCCATTCAATATTCCAATGAATTCAGTTTGAACTCGAGAATCTTTTCTGCCATTTGCAAGCTGAGTTATAGTGACTTGAATGGTTTTTGTTGAATTCGAGCAGCTCATCAATAAAGTCGTATCTGCATCAAGAGCAAAAATAGCTTGAGGAGCGTAAATAGTCGCCAATAAACAAAAAATGGCAGTAAAATATTTCATAAATTTCCTTCAAAGCTCGTTAATGAGCCAATATAGTAAATTGAATGCTTCGGTGCTCTCGAACTGCAAATCATGGGCCCAAGATTTGGTTTACATTTTGGTCGCTAGTTTACCACTTGAGTTTTCTTCATTTGTGAGCTTTAGCTAGAGTGCAAGCGCCGATTGCAGGATCTTGGTTGCCGATATCTTCGGTGGCTGCAATAGGGCAAAGGGCGCCGTTAAGGTATACTGCTTCGACGGCTTCTCTTGCTCCATTTGCCTGCTTCTGACCCGAGGACGTAATTTTTGCAAAGTTAACATGCGGTTGCGAAAAACCACACTTTGTGGAGTCAGCAGCTGACGCATTTTAAAAACTATGCTATAGAAGATTTCGAATCACGCTCTTGAAAAGGCTATGGGACTCTGCAGAAGAGCGGTACCCAGAAAGGATAGGTCTATGAAGAATGACCCACTAGTTGAAATTCTAAAAAAAAGTTTCCAAAAGAAAAAAGCCAAAAATAGATCATATTCTCTTCGCAGCTATTCTCGCGATTTAGGCATAGACCCAAGTAACCTCTCTAAAATTATGAGCAATCAAATTGAAGTCGGACCCAACCTCAGATCAAAAATCGGCCTTAAGCTGGGTTTCGAAGAGATCGAAATTCAGACTTGGTTAAAGCCAGCCTCCCTCCAAAATACTTTTGACAAAAACTACACCAATCATGAACTTGGCATTTTTCAAGTGATTTCAGAGTGGCAACATTACGCCATACTCGAGTATTTTAAACTCAAAAACATAAGTTCTAAACACGCATCTATTGCCGCCAATCTAGATCTTAAATTGTCTGTTGTGAACGAATCTCTTCAGCGTCTAATCGCGGTTGGCTTACTTCAGCAGACGGATGCTGGATACCGCCCGTCAGATGAGTTCAGTTCCTCCGTCCTGACCGTTAGCACTAGCAAGGCGCACCGAGAACAACAGGCACAAATTCTAGAAGGCGCAATCGATGCACTTAAGGTTACTCCATTCGAGCTTCGCTCACAAACCTCAATGACAATGGCGATAGATTCACGGAAATTACCCAAAGCCAAGGAACTTATTAAAAACTTTCGTCGCGACATAGGAAGACTATTGAGTTCTTCAAAGTCACTCGATAGTGTTTATCAACTTTCGGTTTCACTTTACCCCGTAACCAAAATCAACCCAATATAGGAAAGAATTTATGAAACGAGTTATTTTTATTAGTTTACTTATCGGAAGCTCAATCTGCATGGCCAATCGCGAATCTGGTGGCCGCGAAGGAGCATCAGCTATTTATGTCGACTTTAGAAGCCTCGGTGCAGGGATAGACCAGCAAACTTTGAATAGCTATATGGTACTCCTTCGAGCAGCTACTTCAAGAGGTGAAGTTCTCGATTCGACATCAGAAAAATCTGGCCGTGAAGGTGAACTTCGATTTTGTGTTAAACTCGCTAATTCGACTCAGCGATATTACTTTATTCAGTCACTTGCTCCTTCGATTTTGGCCGATATCCAGTTAGTGATGAATAAGCGAACTGCCGTTTATCTTGGAATGGAATGTCGCTCATTCAATAGCGCCACAGAACAAGATCTTCGCAAATACTAGTACGTATATTTAAAATCCCCACTTGATTTGGAAGCTAGCACAAACGGGGGGGGTAATTGTATGCGGGTATAATTTAACTTTGCGGTTAAACCAATTATTTACCATAGGTCGATTAGGTTGTCATAACTACCTGGACAGAAAAAAATCAGAGAGTTACTGACTTGACTTCTCAGTTAAGTCATTTCGCCTTTGGAAGTGCCCTGTATCCGGCTTTAGAAAGTTAAGAAATTTACCGAAAACATGAGATGCGAATCCTACTATTTATTTTAATGAACTGGTCGTTGGTCGCTTATGGAAATGAGACTCGAAGGTTCGACAACACTCAGTTTTCTGGTTCGATATTGATTGTGACAGAGACTCCATCAGTGGCAATTCAAATCTCACGGTCTCTTCCAAATGGCGTTTCTCTCGTAGATTCTATCAAAAATATTTAATCGTTAAAGTGACTCCATTTAAAACTTCAATGATTGAGAAATTTGCTCAATCAAAGGGCGTCATCGAGATGAGGCTGGGAATGACAATCCAACCGAGAGCCCAAGCCTTTTGCAAAGACTCACCAATACTGACCGAAGATTTAGTGAGTGAAGTCATCTGTGTAGCTGATAAGATATGCATGCCAAGTTTCGGAATAGTCCATAGCAACCTAGATTTCTTTTCAACAATTTCGAAAAATATTGCTAAAAGCTTAATCTCAAAGGGCTATTTCATTGTCAACTCAGCTGGCAATGATGGAATTCGAGAAAACAATGAATTCGATAAAAGTCATTTTTCAGTGAATGTCGGTGGTACTAATCCATTTGGAACTAGAGTTCCTGACTTTGCCTGTTCGAACAGCTTGCCATATCGCCTATATGAACATTGATCCCCATTCAGATCTTGCATATATGTTATACATTTGTTATAATATCGTAAGTACGGAGGTACCCATGAAAAAGAAACTCTCGGCGGTCGGCAATAGCTTCGGCCTCGTAATCGAAAAACCTATTCTTGAACTTTTGAATATCGACCGTGATACCGAGCTGGAAATGACCACGGACGGTGATCGCTTGATCATCGAACCGATTCGCAATGGCAAGAAGAGCCTTCGAGCTTCTGCGGCAAAAGTCATGAAAAAGCACGATGCTACATTCAGGAAGCTAGCAAAGTGATTGCGGCAGAGTTTCGCTTTCTAAGCGTCGAAGACGTTTTGGAGCTACATGAAATGCAGCTTGAAAGTTATGGTGGCGCAACTGAAATTCGAGCTTCTGATTTAATAGAATCTGCGGTCATGATGCCACAAGCCTCATTTGGAGGTCAGTTTGTCCACGCTGACGTTTTTACAATGGCGGCGGCTTATGCTTTTCATATTGCAGAGAACCAACCATTTGTTGACGGCAATAAGAGAACCGCTTTGGCAGCTGCGTTGGTATTTTTAGATTGGCAGCATTTCGAAATAGAAGATACTGACGATGAGCTTTATGATGCCATGATCGGCCTCGCTATTAAAAAAATTGATAAGAATGGACTCGCCAATCTTTTTAGAAAGCTGGCGAAACCAAATCAAGAGTAGCTACGAAATGAGGATACCGGCTCGCTTTGGATTGCTTTTAATAGCTCGAAGCCGTTCTTTCACGGCTGTGCGACTCACCTCAAAGTGAGCCGCCAATTTTTCGATTTTCCAGTTCTCAATCCAAGGTAAACTTGCCAGTTCCCAGTAATATTATATTGAGCTATTTTTCATAGAGAAATTGAATTTTTTATCTACATGTATCGGCTAGCTATCAATTTTATTTTTGTCGTGATATGGTTCAGCAAAACCAATTACAAAGGAAATTTGCTATGAAATGTCTAATCCTAATTTTCGCAACTCTAACAATAAGTACGTTTGCACAAGCCTCAAATCTTGAGTGTGTGAATCGCGGTCGCTCGAATACTCCCTCACAGTCTGATATCAGTCTCAAAGCTCAAATTGCGTCTGCTACTCAACTTCGCAATGTTGTTGTGATATCAAAAGGAGCTAACGGTGCCCCTTCAGATAGTGTAGGTATTGCTAGACAAAGTGTTTGTGATGCTTCTCTGCATTACAATCCTCGTAAATTCGTAGATGCAAATCAGTTTGTTTTACAGTTAAAGAGCGATAAAAAGAATCCATGGGGCACAGCTGTAGAAGATTGCCAATTTATTATGATGATTCCGAAAACCATAACGTCTTTTCAGCCAGGCATTCACTTTACTATTCCAATGCTAGCTCATTGTGATCAAAGCGGTGGCCGTGATGATCTCAATTGCATAATCACAAACTACTAATACCGTGGTCGCATCCATTCATTGAGCGCTTGATAGGGACTCTAAGGCGAGAATACCTTGATCATCATTTATTTTGGAATGAAAGAGACCTGCAAAGAAAACTCGATAGTTTCATTGCGTACTACAATTCGGCCCGCGTACACTTAAATCAGGAGTGGTGATTGAAGTACCGCCGTCGGAACTATCCACAGGACTATCCATCCTAAGATTGGACCAACGAGGCGTCGAAGATGGGTAGACTACTTCCCGGCTAAGATGAAATCGAACAAAAGCCACTGCGATACCGAGCACCCTCGAAAAATGTCCCCGGATTTCAAAATTCAGCCTGCTTCAAATCGCTCGCTAAAAAGAACCAAAATCGGCTTCAGGAAGATTGGGTTTCGGAACACCACCCCCTCAGAGAATGGCACGCAATCTGCACTTAGTCTTCATTGTTTCGTATTTTTAGACTGTAATCGATTTAAGGAGATTTCTATGAAGCGACTTTTGAGCGTAATTTCGGCTCTGTCTATCTTAACAACATCTTTTGTAGCTTTTGCAGATACCCGGGGCTTGGAAGTTTCGGTCCGTCCCTTTGAGTTCAATTTAAACACAGAAGGTGTTGAACTGAGTGGAATCGCAGCGAAGGTCGTTTGTCGTCAAAATATTTACCAAAGTCCGATGGAATTGGTTTTCTCTCAGGAGGCGCTAGTTAAGTTGGTGAATTTGTCTGGTGGTCGACGAACCTATCTTGTTTCGTCACCAGAATTTAAGGGTCTAAAGGCAAAAAAAATCAGCAGCTGGTACGGTATTTGTTCTCTTCAATATGAATTTGTGAGCGCTGATAAGAAAAGTAGAGGCGTTTTTGCGCTGGGCCCTTTGGATAGCAAAAATGACTATCATAATATGTGTGCAAACCACGCTTTGACAACTGAAGATGTTCTAGGCTTTCAATTTGTGCAATCTCCACAGGTGATTGGAAAATTCTCTGAAAATTGCCCAGCGTATTTTAAGTTTTATGAGAATGCCCAAGCGAAGATGTCACAAATTATTTTGCGGCCCCTAGCAGGTGACTCAGGTCGAATCGCGATTGCTCCTTCAGTAGACTATCAGCAGAAATTTTTCATGGTCGCGCAAAAAGCCGAACAAGCATTTGAAGTTTACTGGAGAAAAATCCGCAATGGTGAACAGACTGAATCTCACGCCGTTGTGATAACGGAACGCGGTGGACACGCTGGGCTTGCTATTGGTGGATTGATTGGTGTGGGAATCGGTGTACTTTACAACAAAGCTCTGGTGGGCCTTGTAGTCGGTGGACTTGTGGGTTCACTTCACGATACCAGTGCGGAAACTCAAGTTGCGATGCAGACACAAGCTTTGCCGCTGCCACAATCCGCGACAGATCTAGAAACGGATATTTTTGCTTTCAAAGTGCTTGAAGAAGGACGCTCCTGGGCAGTGGAAAAATTAGTTTCGGGATCGGACATTGACACTTATAAAGAGATCTTAAATATTTACACAACGTTGATGACTGAACATAAAGCCCTTACGCCTGAAATGATTGCGAACCTAAAATCCATGAAAGCCGCTTACTCGCCTAAAGCTGATAAGCTATTTGATTTGATTTTAAACACGCCGTATGAGACGCAGGGCGCTTGCGTCGGATCGGCGAGCTGTGACAAGCGAATTATCCTGTGACTCTCCAGATTCGAAGTTTAGCATAAAAATAAGTAATTTTGCAGTCTTGCGGAATAATTTAAATTGCCTCAAAGAGGGGAATGCTTGGAATTTTGCGACTTTTTTTAGATGCTCTTGTTTTGATGGCAAGGCTTACAAGGCCTAACGGCAAAAGCTTGCTGGTGGCTGAACATCTTTTGGTCAGACAGCAGTTGCTGTCGATAAAAACTACTGATGCGAAGAAAGCGCATCAGGGCTCCCAGGCTGACTTTAACCGATCGGTTGGTCTTTGTTGTGACGTTACTTTTTGTTCGATCCTCCAGGCTTCCAAAGCTCTGTATCGTCGTTGCTCATTCGACTTTACTTAGGCTCTATAAAGCTTTGGTTGAAAGAAAATATTCAAAACTCTTTTCCAACAAAAATCGCAAGCCAGGACCAAAAGACCCAAGTGCTGAATTAATTAAACTCATTGTTGAAATCAAACAAAAGAATCCAAGATATGGCTGTCCAAGAATTGCTCTTCTTGTATCTCAATTGACCGGCAATGAAATAAGCGAGCAAACGGTAAGGCGAATATTGAGAAAGTATTATCTCGCCCCCGTTGGCGGAGGCGGTCCGTCCTGGTTAAATGTAATTGGATATGCAAAGGACACAAAGGACACAAAGGACACAAAGGACACAAAGGACACAAAGGACACAAAGGACACAAAGGACAC
>JAYVXS010000337.1:0-3005 GCA_043784965.1 Bdellovibrionales bacterium | reverse complement strand
TGAATCCTTGGCCTTGGCACAAGGGCCGCAAGTTTTTCGATGAACTCAAGAGGCGAAAAGTTAATATGAGTGGTGCCGTTTGAGTATGGGTTTTTGAGTTTTAAGATGACGTTACCATTGGCTGCAATTGAAAGGCGGTCTTCGGCGAGAGCGGGTCTTGAGATGTACAGCCGATCAATTGGGAGTAAATCTTTACAGACTGACCCACTAAAAACTCAGACTGAAACTGCAAATCGTTTGACGGCCGGCCACTGCCGTTAAAACTGATTTAATCCCTGGACCAACAAAAAGAAGAAAGGGCCAATTTCCTGTCGATTTCTTTTACAGTAGGGATGACAATTTGTCGAATTTTCTAAACTATTAGCTTTACCCTAAGCAAATGCAAACCAGCTTTACGCCAAATATTGTCAAGTGCTTTCAAGCACTTAGAGTCGATCCGCCCAGCCGTTCAAACTGCAGATCCGCTGATCGCAACTTTGCAATCTGATTATGTATCTATCTAAAAGAAAGTATTTTTATGAATAAAAAAATGAATATGTATTTGACCCTACTCGCCCTTTTTCTAATACCGACAATTTCATATTCGGATCCCAACCTTTATTTTCTTGGTGATATTGAAGGAAATCCGGCTCACCTAGAAACTTTAGTTCGCGAAGGTGTCATCAAGATCCAAGACGGAAGAATTAAGTTGTTAACTGGCTCAGTTGTTTCTGTGGGCGACTTATTACGTCGAGGCGATCGTGGAATAGAGACTGTACATCTTATAAGAACAGGTATTACTGAGACCATGAATTTGGGAGCTGACGACTTCAAAGTATTTGGTAATATCGGCAATCACGATGTTAATGGCCTATCTTTTGTTTTGTTTTCATACGCAATTGATCAAAATCTTATTGCCGATTACGACAAATGGGCTAATGAAAAAAAATACGAAGAAGCAAGCAAGAGACTTCTATCATCTAGACTTTGGTGGTGGACTGAAAAAATGGGTCTCAGTGATAAAGTTTATAATTTTTGGCTTGAGCTTGCTGAAAACAAATCTAATAGACCTAGATCAGAATTTTTAGGACCCGATAACAAATTAGATACCGCAAAACTAACACGAATAGTTTCACAGGCCGAATTGGCTCAACAATTTCTAGACTACTACTCTCCTGGTGGTGATGGTTTCGAAGTCTTAAAGGTTTTAGCCCCCATTATGCAATTTAAAGATGGCAAAATTATTACTTTGCATTCAGGACAACCCACAAGATCCAATCTTGGCAGAATTTATGGACAAGCGGGCTACGCTTTAGAAGATCTTACTAATCCCAGAGCAATGAGTAACTGGGTAGCCGCTTACAAGTCATTTAATGCTGAACATTTAAATGCTATTGAGACACTCCTCCGAGAATATAAAACACTCGATCAACGCCAAAAACAATTGAACGCAGAAATGCTAGCAACAGGAGCAAGCTTTTCAACAGAAAAACTGGCAGAGTTGAAATCCGCTAATGACAAAAAGACGGAACTAGCTACCCGCATGCGAGACAACCATTATATCATTTGGGGAGACGCAGGATGGGACTATACAAAGGGTGCCCTTGCATTAGCGCCTGACAGCCCAATTTATCCCGACAAAGGAGTTTACTCTCAATCATCTTTACCAGGAGTACCCGAAGGCGCAGTCCTCAATCACTTGGTCATGAGCGGTGTAGAATTAGTTATTGGTGGCCACATCCCTGTGGGGGACGGCCCAGTCGCAAGAGTTGGAATTGACCCAATAACAAGAAAACGGGTTTTATTTTTGACTGTCGACACCTCTTACTCTGCAAAAGAGGGATTAGAAGTTACTAAAGTCACCGACTTTGGAGTCGAAGTAAAAGCTGAAACTCGCTACGGAGATCGTTACCGTGTCGATTATCTCTTTGAAGAAGAGCGAAACAAATTAAGATTGTCTTCGCACCCTGCAGATCGTGACCGACTGGAGGCCATGGAGCGATACGGATACGCAGTGGATGGCGGCTACATTATCAGCGGAAACCTCACGAAAATTGTCGATGGACAAGAAGTTATTGATTACGAAAACTTCCTATTAATCAAACAAGAAGGATATAACTTCTCATATAAGAAAACTTCAAAATACGGCATCGAAGAATCTATCAAAAACGGCACCTATGAAATACCCAATTCAGATTTAAAAACGCTTAGAGTAAATGCCAAGCTCAAGCAAGCGGCCACGCTTAAAGCTCTAGGAAAAAATGATTTAACCATGAAGCAATACAATGAAATGATTGCAAATAAGCATTTATGGTTATTGTCAGGGCCTTCGCTTGCTTCACTTGATCCGGTTCGAGATACAAATCCAAAAGCTCTTAAAGAGTTCTATGAGAATTTCAGAAATGACCTTCGACAAGTTGAATTAGATAAAGAAGTGGTCTTTCTGGGAGGTGGTTCAAAAGGATTAGAAACTGAAATGGTTGTCATCATTCTTGAAGAAAATGCGCGTAGAATATCACAAGGCGGCAAGGCATTTGAGATGATTGGCCATATTACTGGTGTCACACCTGATCGTGAAATTGATCCGAATATGAAAAACTATTTACGCTTAGATGCATACTACTGGGATGACTATCTTGAAGAAGTTTACAAAACCTTAATTAAAGCAGCTAAAAATGGATATCGGCCAAAATCCTTTCAGGCTGATTTCGCCGGCGGCGGAGGTATTCTTCCAAACCAAATTTTACGTGATACCCTTGCGATGTTGGCAAAATTGAGAAGAATTACAACTGAATCAAAAGTACAAGTTCGGTTGAATGAAAAGCTAAACAAGCTAAACGCAGATGGTACTCCAGTTTTATCAGGTACTGACAAGTCAATAGCGAAACTCAAATCAGGTGAAGCATTTTTTGATATTAAAAACAATGCTTGATCTTCCCCCGAAAAAACGGACACAAAAATCATGCTGCCAGCGCCAAAGATTCGTACTCAACAGGACTCATGTAGTCCAAGGATGAATGAAGCCG
>JAYVXS010000336.1:0-9775 GCA_043784965.1 Bdellovibrionales bacterium | reverse complement strand
CGTCGCCAATGGCCCTACGAATCCTTTGATCGACTTCTCTATGCCTGCGTAAACTCTAGTGTTATTACGTTACCGGAGCTAAGGGCCTAATCATTACTTAGCTTGTGAAATCCGAATAATCAGGAAATAAATTGGGGTGATCGACGGGGTTTGAACCCGCGACCACAGGAATCACAATCCTGTGCTCTACCAGCTGAGCTACGACCACCACAAAGAGGTATTTTTATATGATTGGGCCGCAAAAGATGCAACTGCAAAAGCTACAAAATAACTGATTTTAGAGGCTTATTGTTCAGATTTTGGCAGTTTTTCACTCTCCCAAAGTTTGCTGAACTTTAAAAACACAGAATAAGACGCCCCAGCAGAAATGATAAAACCCGGCATTCCATCCAAAAAACCAAGCTTAACCAGGTAGGTTTCAAGAAATTTTGAGATCGGCTTGAAAATAAGCCTCATAATCGAGAATTTCTGACCTCGCTCAAATAGGTCTTGTGCCCCAAGACTCGAGTATCGATTATTGGTCGAAATTTGTTCACTTAAGGACTCAAATGGCCAATGTTGAATGGCCTGTTCGAGGCGCACCTTTCTTTGTGCCTCAACCCGCTCGTGCACATTGCGTGCTTGCCATGAGGCCCGCCTACGATCAAAGAAACGCAATTGCCAATCAGGATACCAGCCCCCATGGCGGATCCAACGTCCGAGATTAAATGAGATGCGTGAAAATTCAAGGCCATCATTTTTTTCAAAATCAAATGCAACTTTTGTATTAGGTGTTCCTTCGCATAGATTTTTCAAAATAGAAGAAAGCTCAGGACTCAATGCCTCATCTGCATCAAGTGATAAAATCCAATTGTGAGAGGCCAAGCCGCAGGCAAAGACTTTTTGCTGCTGGTAACCACGCCACTTTTCGTGGACCACTCGGGCCCCCAATTTTTCTGCGATCTTACAAGTCGAGTCAGTGCTACCGCTGTCGACCAAAATAACCTCGTCAACCCAAATCGCTGATTCGATGCATCTAGCAATCCCAGATTCTTCGTTAAGCGCGATAATGATGAGTGAAACCGGATGCTTTAGCATTGTCAAAAAGCTTCTCAGGTTCATTGCGAACTTGTCAAAGATAAAGGATTATGCGAGGCTCAACCCATGAAATTAAGATTAAAAAACAAAAAAATATTATTTATCTCGTCGTTCATCTTTGCGCTGTTCTTGGGAGTTGCGCCTAATGCAAATGCCTACTACTCAACGCTCGATACTGGTGACACCCTCGGCGCCAATAAGTATGCAGCTAGTCTTGAGTCTCAATTTATTTTGGATCGTTATGACGGCGTCAATTTGAATGGAAGATTCGATGCTGGTATTAATGAAGACTCGAATCTTCGCGCCATATTCGGTGTTGGTATTATTAATTTTCAAGCTGGGGCTATGTATAAATACATTCCATTTCCAGATACAAGCAACCAACCTGCGATTGGCATAGAAGCTGGCGCCGTCTACGCCCGTGTACAAAACGTTTCAGAGCTCGCTTTTCGCGTTCATCCATTAATCAGTAAAAGACTTACTGTTCAAGATTTGAAACTTAATGTTTATGGGTCACTACCTTTGGGCGTGACATTTCGAGATGGGAACACAATCTATCCAATTCAACTAGCCGTCGGCTCAGAAATGAAAATTCCAAAATATGAGAAATTTTCAGTTTTTGGTGAGGTGGGAATCAATGTGAATGCTGCCTTCGGTTACATCAGCTTGGCTGGCATGTATTATTTTGATGAAGTCGCCATCCACAAATAAGTAAGATTATCTCTTCGATCACGATCCTCTGCTTAACTTTAAAAAGTACACGTAAAAAAGCCTTAATATTTCTATTAAGGCTTTTAGAGGCTTTTAGAGGCTTTTAAAGTTTTTAGAATCCCAAAAACTCTAATTATTAATTTACATCTTTGTATTCGGCATCGATGACATCATCATCTTTTTTGCCGGAAGTCGCTCCTGAAGAAGCTTCACCAGCAGCGCTTCCATTAGCGGAGGCACCACCCTCAGCACCCTTCTTCTGATAGATATCGTTGGTAATTTTGTGACTCAAAGTCTGAAGCTTTTCAAAAACCGCCTTGATTTCGACCTCTGACAAATCCTGATTTGCAATCACCGCTCGCCCGCTGGCTATCAAATCAGTTGCTGCTATTGCATCAGCCTCGGTGACAATCTTATCATTCTCTTTTAAAGTTTTTTCAGTTTGATACATGAGACCATCGAGATCATTTGCCGCGGTGATTCTTTCACGACGTTTTTTATCTTCTTCGGCATGATCTTCGGCATCCTTCACCATGCGCTTGATATCATCCTCAGTAAGACCCGATTTCGCCGTGATCTTGATGTTCTGCTCTTTGCCAGTTCCCAAATCTTTTGCAGAGACATTTAGGATACCATTGGCATCAATATCAAAAGACACTTCAATTTGTGGAGTGCCCCTTTGAGCTGGTGGAATCCCAACCAATTCAAATCGTCCGAGCGTTTTATTGCCACTCGCAATGTCGCGCTCTCCCTGCAAAACGTGAATATCAACACTTGGCTGGCTGTCCGCCGCCGTCGAGAAGGTTTGCGACTTACGAGTTGGGATAGTCGTATTGCGCTGAATGAGCCTGGTCATCACACCACCCAATGTTTCGATACCTAGAGAAAGTGGGGTTACGTCTAATAGAAGAACGTCCTTCACTTCGCCGCCCAAGACTCCACCCTGAATCGCAGCCCCCATGGCAACAACTTCATCTGGATTCACCGAGCGATTTGGCTCTCTGCCAAAAAAGTCTTTTACAGCCTTGGCAACGGCAGGAATACGAGTCGATCCACCCACAAGCACAACCTCATCGATGTCTTTAATTGACCAACCTGAATCCGCAAGTGCTTTTTTAGTTGGGTCCATCGAACGCTTCACCAAATCTTCGGTCATTTGATCAAATTTAGCGCGAGATAGTTTCATGGTTAAATGCTTTGGACCACTCTGATCAGCCGTAATGAACGGAAGATTGATCTCAGTTTCCATGGCGCTCGAGAGTTCGATTTTTGCTTTCTCGGCACCCTCTTTAAGGCGCTGCAAAGCCATTTTGTCGCCCTTCAAATCAATGCCTTGATCTTTTTTGAACTCAGCGATCATCCACTCTAAGATTCGGATATCGAAGTTATCACCACCTAAGTGAGTATCACCATTTGTTGATTTGACTTCAACGACATTGTCGCCGACTTCAAGAATTGAAATATCAAAGGTACCGCCACCGAGGTCATAGACTGCGATTTTTTGATCTTTATTTTTATCAAATCCGTAGGCCAGAGCTGCTGCTGTTGGCTCATTGATGATACGCTTGATATTCAAGCCCGCTATTTTACCTGCGTCTTTAGTAGCTTGTCTTTGAGCATCGTTGAAATAAGCCGGAACCGTTACCACGGCATCAGTTACTTCAGTACCGAGATAGTCTTCAGCTACTTTTTTAAGTTTAGCCAAAACTGCCGCGCCGATTTCTTCAGGAGAAACCACCTTGTCATTAATTTTAAAGCCGCAATCATTACCTTTTTTAACAACATTGTAGGGTACCAAAGTTGTTTCTTCATTCGTCTCGTCGAAATGACGACCGATAAAGCGCTTTGACGAAAAGATTGTGTTTTCTGGATTGGTAACCGCCTGTCGTTTGGCAATCTGACCAACTAGTTTCTCACCATCTTTAGTGTAAGCAACAACCGAAGGAGTGGTTCTGCCACCTTCTTCATTAACTAATACTTTCGGATCTCCACCCTCCATGACCGCAACCACAGAGTTAGTCGTACCTAAGTCGATTCCAATAATTTTACCCATTTGAGACTCCTTTAATAAACTTTTAAGACTTAAATCATTTACATTTTAAATTTGGGTCCGATTCGCAACTCGTCAAGTAAGAGCCTTTAAAAAAAGCCCTTTTTTGGATCGAGTACTTTTTCTCCCCTAAGCTTTGCCAATTCGCGCAGAAGCTTTTCTTCTTCCTTTTTGAGCTTCTGAGGGATTTCAACTTCAATCTCGAAATAAAGATGACCCCTACCACCACCGCGCAATGAGGGTACCCCACGTCGATCTAATTTGATACGATCGCCATGTGCACTGCCTGCAGGAATCAACAGCTCTTCTTTACCTTCAAAAGTATCAACACCGAGGTGCGAGCCAAGTAGCGCTTGCAGATAGGAGATCTTCACATGAGAAAGCAGGTCTAAACCGTGACGCTCAAATCGCTCATCGTCGGCAATGCGAATCTCGACATGAAGGTCACCGGCAGGTCCACCGCGAAATCCACCTTCGCCTTCACCACTCACGCGAAGCTGAGTGCCATTATCAACACCAGCAGGAATATTAACTCTGATTTTACGCTTGGTTTTTGTTCGCCCACTTCCACGACATTTTTCACACGGACTTTTAATAATTCGACCTTGACCGTGACAAATTGGACAGGTGGTCGCTACTGAGAAAAAGCCTTGCGAAGCGACAACTTGACCTTGACCTCGACAGTGCTTGCAGGTTTCAGCACTCGTCCCTTTTTGGGCGCCAGAGCCACTGCAATCAACACAGCCCTCTTCGGTTTCAAATTCAACATCTCGATCTGAACCCTTAATGACGTCCTTTAGATGAACTTCGCACATATATCTTAAATCCGAACCACGCCCTGTTTGTTGCCGAGAACGTGGGCGCGATCTTGAAGCGCCAAAAAAATCCGAAAAAATGTCTCCAAAACTTGAAAAAACATCTTCAGTATTTTGAAATCCACCGCCATTTGAAAAGGCCGCGTGCCCGAATCGATCATACTTCTCACGCTTTTCTGGATCACCTAAGACCTCATAAGCTGCGGCACAAATTTTAAATTTACTCTCAGCCTCATCATTTCCCGGGTTTTTATCCGGATGATACTGCATTGCAAGCTTGCGATAAGCTTTTTTGATTGAATCTTGATCGGAGGTCCGCTCCACCCCTAAAACTACATAATAATCTTCTTTTGACATGCCGGTCCCCATAATTAATGCACAATATGTTTTCGATTATAAAAAGGTCAAGTGAACGAAGCCAACTCATTCAAAATATTTACATATTTTTAGGCTAGCTCGTCGGATGGACTTTAGGTCTCTAAGGCTCTCATCCAGCAGATGAAGCGGTAATTGTACATTTTCGCCATTAAAGTCCACGAGGCACTGCTTTGAGTTTTTTACCAGCCTACCAATGACCAAAAGTTCAGCACAATTTTTACTCGCTCCCGCCAACTTTTCAGGGGGTACAAACACCAAAGTCTGGTAATCACCCAGGTCCCCCATCCAGAGCACAAGCGGGTGAATATTGTGGCGCCGACAAAATTGAAGCGCCCTAGGATGCATCAGTTCTTTTGAGTACTTGAGCTGAAACCCCACATTATTTAGCTTAGAAATAATGTTTAAGCTTGCTGCCAATCCATCGCTTGTGTCGATACTTGCTCTTATGAAAAGTCTCAATTTTTTCATTATTTGAATGTTTGGCTCGGGCCGATAAAGACTCTCTGCAAGTTCGTGCGCTGACAAATTACGTAAAAATCTCAACGCCAATGCCGGCCCTATACCTAGTTTTTTTCGCCCAAGAAGACAGACATAATCCCCGATTTTAGCTGGCTTTCGCATAAGTGGCAGCAAGCCGGCTTCACCGACAGCCGTTGCGCTAAAAAAATATTCTGCCGCCACACCGGAGTCGCCTCCCAACAACGCCATTTTCGACCTTTTAAGTGCAGCATTTACGCCTTTAAAGAATCTCGATTTTATTTTGAGTTTTGTACCAAACTTCCATTCGCTTGAAAGCAAAAGTCCAATCGGCTCGGTTGCACTGGCGGCCAAATCAGAGACCGATGACATCACCGTCATCCAACCCCAGGTAAATGGATCTTTGTACAATTTCTGGTAAATTTCTTCAGAAATGGAATCGACTGAAAGAGCCAAATAAGTTGAACGAAGCTTAAGAATTTCGCAATCACTCTCAAAAAGCCGATTTTTTTGCAACCGGCTCCTTGGTGCATTCTTCAACAAAAAATCGAGCTCACGAAACTCTTTCATAAACGGCTTAACCAGTAGTGGGGCATGACTTAGGGCTTTTCAAAAATGCCACTAAAGTAAAAGTTTTGAATATCCCGCCTACAGGTGCGAGTGGGGCTCGGTGGTGGAGTGTCTTGACAGATTTGAATCTGGCGAAATTCTTTCAGTATCGAAACACTCAATTCAAGCCTTGGACCATTTTTCGAGAAAATCAAATTAACTGATCGCCCTAAGATCAATTGGCAATTCGGAGACGAAAAAGCAAAACTGGCCGCCTCAAGTATTGTGCCCTCATCGTTTACCTGAATCGACTGCAGATCGCCAAGTTGCGATTTACATCGCTCATCACCTGTCACATCATTGATCTTACCCGTAAAACCAATATGAAACTTTTTGCCATCAAAAAATAATCGAAGAACTCCAGGATTTGCATCCATTGCACCCTTGTAATCTGCAATATATCCCTTGAGTAATTCGAGATATTCTTTAGGAGCCTCACCGTTGGGTGTGTCGATTTGCTTGCAACCCGAAATCGAGAATGCCAAGACCAAAACAGTCATGTTCGTTGTCATGTACTTGGTTACAAAATTAGTTGCGAAGTCAGTCGCGAATTTAGTCGCGAATTTAGTCGCGAACAAATATTTTCTGATTATATTCATATATGCTTCCTCTTGTGCAAAAAATTAAATCCCGCCCGCTGCGCCTTCTCCCCTTGAATCAAATGCGCCCTGTAAAATATCGGTCTCGATGCTTCCGCTTAATACTGAGCTATGTTCAATACAAGCTCCGTATACTTTTCCCATCCAACTTTCTTCTACATTAAAATTCTGTTTGCGTAAGAACTCAAGTGTTTCAGGAGTAAACTTATTTTTGTCCGTATAGATCGTATTCGGCTTATATTGGTGATGTATTCTTGGCGCTTGAATGGCCTGGTCCATATCTAAGCCATTCACCAGCTTGCGGTATAAAACCTGAAAAACGCCGCTGATTATGCGGGGCCCACCAGGAGAACCCAAACTCATAATGACCTTTCCATTTTGACTTACGAGTGTTGGACTCATCGAGCTGAGTGGACGCTTTAATGGCGCCACTTTATTGGGCTCGCCTTGAATGAGTCCATACAGATTGGGTTTGCCAGGATGAATATTAAAATCATCCATTTCATTATTCAGTGCTATCCCATATTTTTCGGTGACTAGTCCAGAGCCATAATTGCCATTGAGAGTAATGGTCATGGCAACCGCATGGCCTTCAATATCTAGAACACTCAAATGCGTGGTTTCAGCTTTTTCGTGAGTGCTGGGATCGCCCCCATAGTTATTTGAAAGCTTCACCATTTCGTCATCAAAATTTTTATAGTTTTCGCTAATCAACTGAGCCACCTTGCTCAAGTAGGCGTCTGAAATCAAAAATTCAGTCGGATTTTTCACGAAGTCAGGATCACCAAAAAAATTACGCGAATAAAAGGCGGCCTTTAAAATCTTCGCTATTGTTGATAGCTCTTCGAAACTGAGAAGTTTCTGCTTTTTCAAAGCCAACTTTTCAGCTAATTTCAAAGCACTTGCCAATACCACACCGCCACTACTTGGTGGAGGCATCAGATCTATATCTGAATCAAATACACGAATATGCACGGGCTCTAGCCATCTCTCGCGATATCTCTTTAGATCTTCGAAAGTCATAACCCCCTTTGAGTCCTGGACAGTTTTTATAATGTCATTGGCAACAGCCCCTTCATAAAAAACCTTGGGTCCATTTTTTGAAAATTGCTCAAGTAGTTGTGCCAACTCAGGCTGCTTTAACATTTCGTTAGGCTGATAGCTCTGCTCACCTTTTTTAAAAAATTTCTTTTTAGCGCTTAAATTGAACTCTTGTTTGGCTTTGTTAGTATTTGAAATCCATTCACCACTGACATGAAAGCCCTGTCGCGCCAATTGAATTGGCTTGGTGAAAAGTTGCCTCCACTTTAGTTTTCCGTGTTTTTTATGGAGTGCCCAGAGCCCCATAGGTATCCCGGGAACTCCAACAGCCTTACCACCTTGAATCGAATCCTCTGAAGCCACATCATTAAAAAGCTCCTGAACTGCCTTCGAAGGAGCGGTTTCTCTAAAGTCAATGGCTTCAGTCTTGCCGGCCATATTAACCAATGAAAACCCGCCGCCCCCAAGAGAGGCAAAATATGGACTAGTCACGCTCAAGGTCAATGCCGCCGCCACCGCAACATCCACAACATTACCACCCTGAGCATGAATTTCTTTGCCAACTTGAACCGCATATTCACTTGGGGCGGTAATCATTATCTGCTGCGCGGATATTGGCGCCGCGAATGCTGGAGTTGAAATAGAAAGTGAAGCTAAAAGCCAAAAATTTTTCATTAAAGTTTATTTACCACTATTGATTGGTATCCCAAGCCCTTTTTTAGCCGGTTATAGGCCTCCACACTCAAGCTGGCTCCGTTAAAATAATAGGCGGTGCGCGTCTGAGTTGCTGTGGTCTTTACGGTCATTCGTTGAATTAAAATCGAATGATCGGGAAATTTAAATTCATTACTTTCTTCGAACTGCACACTCTCAATTTGTCGATTTATAAGGTGAATCTTCGCTTTGACAAAACTCAACGTGGTAATGCTCCCACGACTGATCGAAATAATTTCACTGGCGGCCTTGTACTCAATATTCTCCGTAAAATCTCGGCTAGATCCGTTGATTTCATTGGTTCCATTACCCAATGCACTCTGCTTTATTACATCATTATTTGTTTTCATTGCTGGATCTTTAATTTCAAAAACTGAGTTGAAACTGTACATCATCTTGGAATCTTGCTTGATTGCAGAGAACAAAACATTCAATTGTACCGGGCAGGCAGTGCCGGAGACAGTCGCCCCAATTTCAAAACGGCTTGCCGCATTGGTACCTGAAGTGTCAACGCTCGTCCGCTTACAATTTACCATCTGTACAGCCATACTTTGAGTTTTTGCATCGTCGCTTTGAGGCTGTGCTCCAGGTGTCATCGCATTCAAAACACTGGTTGCATCTTCTACTCGACCTGACTCCTGCATAAAACTAAAAAAATCCCTTTCTTGAGCTGCAGATAGGCTAGAAACAGCCTTGCCATTATGATCAATCCCGGGTTTTTGACCAAGTGGCATTGGATCTTCCTGCAAGGCCTTTGAGCAAGATAATGCCATTATTGTGGCGAGAAGAGCATAAAAGAATGATGTTTTAAACATGTTGGGGGTCTCCTTTTTTTGATATCGATTATATCAAAACATATTTTCGTATTCGGAGTCAATTTTCGATAGCTCTGCCAGCTATTTCGATAAAACACTTAACGCGGATTAATATGGCCTAAAATAGACACGACATATTGGCGGGATGAATAAGTAGGATAAATAGGCCAACTTTTTGATGCAAATTCTTGCAAAGATTTCTTTTCAATGTCAGCTTCTAACTCATATGCAAAAAGCAGTTTTAGTTGGCGTCCAACTACCAAAAACCACAAACGATGAAAACGAGGCCTCATTAGTTGAGCTCGGCAGGCTGGTCAGCACTCTTGGTTTCAGTGTAATTGGCCAGATGACGCAACGAAGATCTTCTCAGAAAAGCGCTACGGTGCTGGGCGAAGGCCGACTCAAAACCCTTGCGCAATGGACTGGCGGAACCGGAGTTATTGCCTCAACTGTAGTGCATAAAAAATCAAAGGCCGCGCTAAAATTTGA
>JAYVXS010000335.1:0-9792 GCA_043784965.1 Bdellovibrionales bacterium | reverse complement strand
TTAAAACTTCAGAAATTAAAAGTTCGGCATCTAGTCGCGCCGACTCAATTTTTTTTTCTTTGAAATAGTCGGTGGTTTTTTGTAGAATTTCACCCAACAGCATATTCATACCTTTTTGCGGCAACAAAATTAATGTTGGCATACTTTAACAAAATAATCGACGCGACTAATGGAGAGATCAAGTTCGCCCCACTAAGAGTTTTTTTGCTGCTTAAGTTGTTCGGCTTGGAAATGGGTAATGAGTGGGTCAATCAAGTTTTCTAATTCTCCCCCCATCACCTGATCTAACTGATGAATGGTAAGACCAATGCGGTGATCGGTGATTCTAGATTGTGGAAAGTTGTAGGTGCGAATGCGCTCTGAGCGGTCGCCGGTTCCTATTTGAGAAAGGCGCGCCTCTGATGCGCTCTTTATCGCTTTTTCTTGCTCTGCTGAAAGCATGCGTGCGTATAAAATTTTGAGTGCCTGCGACTTGTTTTTGATTTGCGACTTTTCATTCTGACATTGAACTACCGTACCGGTTGGAATATGTGTAATTCTAACGGCCGAATCCGTCGTATTAACCGACTGGCCGCCGGCACCTTGGCTTCTAAAAACATCAATGCGCAAATCACTCGGATTTATTTGCACATCAACATCATCAGCTTCTGGCAATACGGCAACGGTTACTGTAGATGTGTGAATGCGTCCCTGCGTTTCTGTTTTAGGAACACGTTGCACGCGATGCACGCCGCTCTCATATTTTAATCGACTAAATACACGATCTCCGGTTATGGAAGCGCAGACCTCTTTATAGCCGCCGGCATTTCCATCACTCGTCGAAAGCAATTCGTACTTCCAGCCCATGGTATTCGCATAATGACAGTAGGCTCTGAACAGTTGATCTGCAAAGAGTGAGGCTTCATCTCCCCCTGCTCCCGCGCGAATTTCAAGTACAATATTTTTTTCATCATTGGGGTCTTTTGGCAAAAGGGTAAGCTTAAGGCGCTCTTCAATAGCTGTGCTTTCACTTTCAAGACGAGGCATTTCTTCTTTTGCCAGCTGCCTAAATTCTTCGTCTTTTTCTTTTTCTAAAATTTGTCTGTTTTCTGCAATTTCACTTTGCAATTTTCGAAATTTTCGATAAAGCGGCACAATCTTTTCTAGATCTGCAATCTCTTTCATGAGACCACGATAGCGCTTTTGATCTTGAGTGACCGTTGGATCTTGAAGCTGAAGTTGAATCTGCTCATAGCGTGACTCAACTTCATCGAGTTTTTTAAACATTTGGGCGCTGAACTATTTAGCTTTTGCAGGAACCGCCGCGTACTTTTTACGAAAGCGATCAATTCGACCTTCTGTATCCATGAGTTTTTGCTTTCCTGTATAAAAAGGATGGCAGTTGGAACAGATATCAATCCGCGCGTCTTTTTGCGTCGAGCCCGTCTTAAAAGTATGTCCGCATACGCAGGTGACATCAGCATCTGGGTAATAGGTTGGATGAATTTTTTCTTTCATAGCGCTCTCCAGTATATTAAGTAACTAGCTAAAATTAGCTCAGCTTTGATCTATAAGCGTGGCAAACTATCATGGCTTGCTTAAAAAAGTCGAGCAGCAATTTAACGGATCGCATTGTTTTTACGCAACGCCTTGCGTTTTAAGCTTCGACTTATTCACAAAGTTATCAACATGGTAAGTTTCTCTCAGAATCTTAGGGGAACGGCTCGGTCACCCCAAAATAAAAATCAAAATATCTACCTGTTATTAGTTGGTTAGCTAGCCGCCCATATTATTAAGGAAATCGGCGTTACTCTTCGTAGATCCTAACTTCCCAAGCAAAAACTCCATGCTATCCACAACATTCATCGGCGCTAGGACCTTGCGAAGAATCCATAGCCTGTTCAAATCCATTTTTTCAACTAATAGATCTTCTTTTCGAGTGCCAGATTTATTGATGTCCATACATGGAAAAATGCGTTTTTCCATGAGCTTTCTATCGAGATGAATTTCAGAATTTCCGGTCCCTTTAAATTCCTCGAAAATGACCTCATCCATTCGCGAACCCGTATCGATCAGAGCCGTCGCGATAATGGTCAAACTTCCGCCTTCTTCAATATTTCTAGCCGCACCAAAAAATCTTTTTGGTTTATGTAAGGCATTTGAATCCACCCCGCCCGATAGAATTTTACCTGATGGTGGCACAACTGTATTGTAAGCTCGCGCCAATCGAGTAATCGAGTCGAGCAAAATGACGACATCATGTTTGTGCTCAACCAATCGCTTCGCCTTTTCAATTACCATTTCTGCAACTTGAACGTGACGAGTTGGCGGCTCATCAAACGTCGAACTAATCACTTCACCTTTTACGTTTCTCAACATATCAGTTACTTCTTCTGGTCGCTCATCTATTAATAGAACAATCAAAATAACCTCAGGGTGATTCGCAGATATTGCGTTCGCTATATTTTGCAATAATACCGTTTTGCCGGTTCTTGGCGGAGCAACGATGAGTGCGCGCTGGCCCTTTCCAAGTGGCGCCATCATATCAACAACACGCGTAGTAAATTCGTTAGGGACGTGCTCTAGCTTCAATCGCTTCTCTGGATAAAGCGGCGTCAAATTATCAAAAAGAATTTTATCTTTCGCCTTTTCTGGCGCCTCGCGATTGAGGGTTTCAACCTTTAAGAGAGCAAAGTATCTTTCGCCATCTTTTGGTGGTCGCACGGTTCCGCTAACCGTATCTCCGGTGCGCAAACCAAACCTACGAATCTGCGACGGACTAACATAAATATCATCTGGTCCGGGAAGATAATTATAATCTGGAGATCTTAAAAAACCGTACCCATCCGGAAGAATCTCGAGAACGCCGTTGCCAAAAATATCTCCAAGTCGCGCCGCACGCTTAAGAATTTCAAACACCATGTCTTGGCGGCGCATGCCGGCTGCATTTTCAATTTTTAATTTAATCGCAAGGGTCGTAAGTTCTTCAATTTTTTTAGACTTTAAGTTTTTTGAGTTGAGGTCTGCGCGCTCGGCATCCGTCAAGTTTATGTCTGCTAAATCAAGTTCTGTAAGCGGTGGCTGCTCTGGAGTATCGTCTTGCATTCCACCTGGTCCTGCGCCATCGCCACGGGTTTGATCGTTTCTATAATATCCGCCACCACTGGCGCTTTGTGAGCTACGATTGCGATCCCCACCGCCGCCGCGTGCTGGCCCACTGCCTTCACGGCCACCTCCACGATATTTATCGCCGCCGCCGCTTGCACCACGATCTCTGGCCCCCCCATTGGGTCGCTGATTATTTCTACTGAAATTTCGCCGAGGTCGCTCTTGGGACTTGGCCTCATTGACAGCCTGATCGGACGAGCCGCCATCTGCCTCATTATGATTTTGCTGAGATTCTATTTTTGGTTTTGCTATGGCTTGGCCCGATTCTTGAGAGTCGCTGTTTTCGCTCATTCATTTCTCCGGAAATTTGTGATTCTTAAATTCTGTTCTTTTTTAATTTTATGATCTTTTTTTGGATTGGTTTTTGGGATTGGTTCTTTAAGCTTCTATTAGGCTTGGTTTTTTGATTTCGAATATCTCTAAAATAGGTGGCGGATCTCAGACCTCAAAATATTCTCTAAAAGCTATTAGCTCTTCTTAATATACACTTTTTAGAGTTTTTTTGGGATTTAATTGTCTCGAAAACACCAATTTCTAAGAAAGCTGTCCTTTTGTCAACTGGGATCTCAGGACTTTGCTGGCTTTTTTTTAAAGCCACCAGGTTTGAGCTGTCATAAAGATCGACACTTTTTCTAATTGTGCAGCTTGAAATCTCAAGATGATACTTAGCCCTAACAATTTCATTAGTTTTTCAAATAAGACCTTTATCAAAGTGGTTCTAAACCCGATAAATACTTACGTGGAGGTTTATTTATGAGTTCTATTGAAATGCCATCCCCTCGGATTCCGCTCAAATTAGAGGTTGAATATAGACGAAGTTATTCGCGAAGTGCCGATAAAGCAGAGCTCAAAAATATTAGTCTTACCGGTGCTTTTTTAGAAACTGAATCTCATGAGCTTAAAGAGAACGATAAAGTCGCGATAGAGTTTAGAGTCGGCGGCAGGGCGAGAAAAATTATTGCCTCTATAATTTGGATTAAAGACTCTGGCTGTGGCATTAAATTTCTGCCAAATAGCAATCGAGATGTGCAAATCGTTGACGACTTAATGTACTTCGTTGAATCGAAGCGTGAAAACAGACGCTCTGTTATGGACAATATTTTTAAGAAAGTCTCTTAGAAATTCCTATCTCTCTAATCATAGAATTGAGTTTCTACTCAAAAAAGGGGGTCCGACAGGATCCTTTTTTTATGCTTACTAGTCATTGCCAATCGTGAAAGCTAGTTTTTTGCACAGTTCAATATGAGCGTCTGGTGAAACTTGCTAACCCTTGGGTCAGCGAATATGAGTTTCTCGCTCCAAGTCCAAAAAAACTGTGAAAAGTTCGGCCGCCAACCAATATTGCCGCCGCCCCGGTACTCGCCAGCGTTGGAATATCCTGATCTCGTAAGTAATGGCGCATTAAAAATGCTCTTGCCGCTACCAGCCGCTCCGGTCAAAAAGACATTGCTATTTCCCCTTAGAATTTCAATGGCTGATTTTTGGCCGTCGTTTAGTTGGGGGCGCATATAAGCAGATATACTATCTTTGAAATATTTGGCAATCTTCTATCAATCTTTTTTTACCCTGATTATTTTTTCATTGCCAAATGAAAAGGCCCACTTTTGTGGGCCTGGTAAGCGCTAATTTTTAAATATCTTTTAAACCTGTGTTTGCTGAGATAGATCAATGCGTTTGGCACGCTGTCTGCGAATCACTACAAAGGCCGCCATTGCTGCGACTATAAGTAGTCCGCCGGCAAGCATCATCATGGTTTGATCTGGATCAGCGGTTGCATCAAGACTTTGTGCTGGAGACGCTGGCTTTTTAACCTGCTTTTCTATTGGCGGTGACCCCTGGGCCACCGGCTCAACCATTGGTGGTGGTGGCGGCGGCGGCTCAACCATTGGTGGTGGCGGCGCTACCTGCTGTGGCGGCTGACCCGTAGTGCCTATTGCTACATTTGGGTCTGTATTCGTCATTGCGTCTGGCGGCAAGCCACCGCCGGATGGATTTACCGCCACTGGCGGTACTGTTGTTGCCTCGTTCATAGATGGCCAGTAACGAAGTTCCATCCCCTCAGGAGCTTTTCCCATTTTGTTTTCGAGCGCCAAATTCGTTGCATATATCTCTTTCCAGCTGTCTTTGTGACCCAAGAGCTTTTTAGAGACTTTTCTTATATCATCTCCTGGCTGGGTCATATAGCTTTGGGCCCCAACGCCCATCTCTTCGTAAAATACCAACATCTTGGTATTGTCTTGCGGATCTTTCGGAGAGCTATAGTAGATCTTATCGCCTACACGCGGAGCATGGTTTTTTAGGCCAGGATTCCACGCCTTCAAATCTTTCACACGACTAGCGTTTCCATAAATTTTTTCGCTTATTCCTTTTGCTGTATCTTTTTCGCGGGCCAAGTAGACGCGATTTAAAAGGGCGCCCTTTTTCTCAAAGGGTTCTGTTTTAATTTTTTCGTATGGTAAAACAACAGGTGTTGATGCCTCTGCCATCGCGCCCTCTGTTGGCGTTCCGGTTGGCTCTAATGCTGCCGCCGCGCCAGCGTCTTGTGGTGTTGCAGTAACATCTGGTGGGGCGCCTGGGTCAGCCGGTGGAGCCCCGTTTTCTGCGAAAAGTTTGTCGTCAGTTGGCCCAAGACCTTCTTTTTGAGATTTGGCCACATCTGATGGAAATTCATTGTCTGGATCGCCAAGGTCTAAGGCTCCATCCATTGGGGGAGCTGCATTTTTTGCGGCATCTAAATTTCCATCGAGAGGAACATCGTCAAGTCCGGCGCTCGCTTGAGCATCGCCTGGCGCTACAGCGGTGCCATCCGCAGGAACCCCGTCTACTGCCGCACTGTTGAGTTCGCCTCCGCTATCGAGCGGCATATTTTCATCAGAAGATGCAGCATTCTGGGCATTGTCCTTGTTTGCATCGCTTGAGGTGCAGCTCGAAAGCGATACTGCAATCAAGAAACCTAAACCGATGACGAGAAGTTTTTTCATAGACGTGAGTCCTTCCACTGATTTTAAGGCAATAGCTCCATAAGCTATTCAATCATGCTAACGGCAAAAACGAAAAAGGAATCAAGCCCTCTTGAGAAAAGAACTACTTTAGTCTTAAAAATTTGGACCTTTAACTTAGTCTATCTAGACTTTGATAGGGCAACTCTTAGTGTTTAACTCTTCAGGCGAAGAGATCATTGAGTCACGGCCTTATACCTGTCGCCGATTTTCACATGGTTTTTTTCAAACCACCGCGCCGGCATTTCAAGAGCATACTTTGCCAGCCTTTTGCTTGGATATGATCTTGGCTGAATCTCCATCGGTGAAGACGGTTGCATCGATTGAATATCAACTAATTTTTTATTTTGATCAAAATAGCCAATGTCGAGAGGAATCGATGTGTTTTTCATCCAAAAGCTTAATTTACTTTCAGCAGAGAAAATAAAAATCATTCCCGAGTTCTCTTTAAGGCTCGTGCGATTCATTAAACCACGTTCGCGCTTTTCATTTGTATCTGCAACTTCAACAAGCAAAGTTTTGCCCCCCAGCGCTATTCTAGTCTTTCTAAACATCTTCTCTTCTTGTCCGAAAGATTGACATAAAAAACAAATACTTATTAGAAGACTACAAAAAAATTGTTTTTTCAAATACAAGTCCTTTTCTGGGCTAGTTATTTAATTGAAGAGCCGAGCTTCGTCTTTAAAAGCTCATTTACTACGTCTGGATTTGCCTGGCCCTTTGATAGCTTCATCACTTGTCCAACAAAAAAGCCAAAAAGTTTTTCTTTACCAGACCTGTATTGCTCAACTTGACCTACGTTAGCGCCAATTATTTCGTCAATCATTTTTTCAATTGATGAGTTATCAGAAATCTGCACCAGACCTTTTTCTTTTATTATGCTTGCTGGATCTTTTTGACTACACCACATTTCTGTAAAAACAATTTTGGCTATTTTTCCGGAAATAGTTCCCTTGTCAATTTCAAGAATCAGCTGGCCTAAATGTCTCGCGCTAATTGGCGAGCTGATAACATCTTTTTGTGCGCCGTTAAGTTCACGCAAAAGTTCGGTCATGACCCAATTGCCCGCAGCCTTTGGATTTTGGCTCACTTTTGCTGCCTCTTCAAAATAGTCTGCAAGTAGTCTCTCTGTCGTCAACACAACCGCATCACAAGCTGGAATTTTGTATTGCTCAGTAAAGCGTATCGCCCGCGCAATTGGCAATTCCGGCAATGACTCTTTTGCTTTGGCTATTTGCTCCGCACTCACTTTTAGTGGCAGCAGATCTGGGTCAGGAAAGTAGCGATAATCATGCGCTTCTTCTTTTGATCGCATGGTGAATGTGCGATTTTTATCAGGATCATAAAGTCTCGTTTCTTGCACTATTTTTTCGCCACAAGAAACACTGTCAATTTGTCGCTGAATCTCATATTCAATTGCTTTTTCTATGAAGCGAAATGAATTGATATTTTTAATTTCTGTTCTCGTTCCATATTTTTCTGCGCCCTTTCTTCGGATACTAACATTGCAATCGCAACGAAATGACCCCTCCTCCAAATTGCCATCACAAACCTCAAGATATAAAAGAATCTGGCGAACTGTTCTGGCGTATTCTGCAGCTTCTTGAGCAGAGCGCATATCAGGAGCAGAAACAATTTCAAGAAGTGGAACTCCGGCTCGATTCAAATTAATTAAGGTGTGATCGCCGTTGTGAATGCTCTTGCCAGCGTCTTCCTCCATATGTGCGCGTTCGACGCGCACACGTTTTTTAACTCCGTCCAAAAAATATTCGACGAAGCCCTCTTCGCAAAGCGGCTTATCATATTGAGAGATCTGATAACCTTTTGGAAGATCTGGATAGAAATATTGTTTTCGCGAAAACACCGAAGTCTCGCAAATCTTACAATTTAACGCCAGGCCGGTCTTCACTGAAAACATCACCGCCTGTTCATTTAAAGCGGGCAGAGCACCCGGCATCGCCATGCAAACCGGACAGGTGTTTTCATTATCACCCATTCCAAACTGCGTCGAACATTGGCAAAACAACTTACTCTTTGTCAAAAGTTGCGCGTGAATTTCAAGTCCTATAACCGGTTCAAATTCGTTAGATGACATTCGGTCGCCTCACAGTTTTCTCTAGATGCTTTTCAAGGCTATATGAAACATTAAACAGACTTTGCTCGTCAAAATGCTTGGCGGTAATTTGAATTCCTATGGGTAGGCCATTCGATGAAAAGCCTCCTGGCACTGACATTCCAGGCAGTCCCGTTAAATTAGTCGATGTCGTAAAAATATCATTCATATACATTTCAAGCACCGACTTTACGCGTGAGCCGATTTTAAATGCTGGAGATACTGTAACCGGGCTCATCAGTACGTCACAAGACTCAAAAGCCTTGATAAACTGAGCACGCAACAAACTTCGTACCTGACAGGCCTTTTGATAGTAAGCATCATAATAGCCGCTCGAGAGAGCATAGGTCCCAAGAATAATTCGACGTTTTACTTCGCTGCCAAAGCCCTCTCCACGAGAAAGAGAATACAATTCATCAATCCCTTTGGCCTTGTGGGCTTGCATATCGGCGCGATGGCCATAGCGAATGCCATCATATCTTGCCAAATTGCTCGACGCCTCAGATGTCGCTATCAAATAGTAAATCGGCACCGCATGTTTTACCAACGGCACGCTAACCTCTACCACTTTCGCACCACGGTTTTCTACCGCCCTAATGGCGAGCTCAATAATTTTCTCTGTATCCGGGTCAATTTCAGCTGCAAAATATTCTTTGGGAAGGCCAATCCGCATACCGCTCAAATCATCTGCTAGATTTTTTGACCACTTGGGAACAAGCTCTGAACTTGTTGTCGAGTCATGCTTACAAAAACCAGCAAAAGCCTCAAGCATAAGTGCACAATCTTCTGTTGAGTGGGCCATTGGTCCGGCTTGATCGAGACTTGAGGAGTAAGCTACAATCCCGTAGCGACTGACCCGGCCATAGGTTGGCTTGATGCCGTAAACTCCACAAAAACTTGCTGGCTGACGAATCGAACCGCCCGTATCAGTGCCAAGCGCTCCTGGCGAAAGATGGGCCGCCAGAGCTGCCGCCGAGCCACCACTTGATCCGCCGGGAACATAATCGGTGTTCCATGGATTCTTGACGTTTCCATAGGCTGAGGTCTCGTTGCTTGATCCCATCGCAAATTCATCAAGGTTGGTTTTGCCGATAACGACGGCGCCTTGTTCGCGCAATCTCGCAACAACTGTTGCATCGTATGGCGGAATGAAGTTCGCTAAAATTTTTGATCCCGCTGTTGTCTTAAGCCCTTCGGTACAAAAAAGATCTTTTACCGCAATCGGCACCCCCGCAAGAAATCCTGGGTCTTTGCCGCTGGCGACAAGTGCATCGATTTTTTTTGCCTCCTCTGTCGCCTTTGAATTGACTGAAATAAAGGAGTTGAGCTGCTTATCAAGTTTTTCAATTCTTTCAAGAAAGTGATTGGTAACCTCAAGCGCAGATATTTTTTTTGTCCTAACTAAAGTTGAAATTTCAGAAATTTTTGCTTGTGTGAGATCCACTGACGGCTCCTTTTTGGCTTGCACCGACTTAAGTTAAACAACGGGTGGAACTTTAAATAACTTACCCGAGCGCTCTGGCGCATTGGCCA
>JAYVXS010000334.1:0-3021 GCA_043784965.1 Bdellovibrionales bacterium | reverse complement strand
ACGCTCAAGTGTGCATACGAATTACGGAGGAATTACCTATGGAAGAAATTGAAAAAGTCAGCATCACCAAATCTCAGTATAATCTTCTAAATCGAATTCGAGGGCTTCAACAAGACGCCTTTTATATGGTCATACAAGCCAAAGAGGTCCAGAGCGGCTATATTCTTGAGGGCTCTGACGAAACTTTCAGCCATCTACTTCATGACCTTTATGACGAGTGCGAGATCGCCCCACGATCAAAAGTAAAATCTATTCATTCACTTATCCATCGACTTGAACCTGAAGAATCGGACTTGGATTAATCGAAAGTGGTCATGACTATCCTTAGATTTCTTATTATCGTTACAATAAATGTTATGTCGCCTCATCTTTTTGCGGCTGATATCTGTGAAGCATGGTTTTTAAATTCTGGCATCAAATCTGGAACTAAAGATTGTGAACTAAACTGCTCTATTATTAAAACAGACCTTGGAACTTTTGATTGCCCTGGTCTCTGCAAAGAACTTTGCAAGACCACCCTTAGACCTGACACAATGGCGGAAATCGCAAAATACGTTGAGCCGAGGGCACTCACACCTTCCGAGAAATCTCTTATTGCGAAATACCCTATTGATGCCCTGAGAGTATATCAAGCCAAGCAAGCCGCCACAAATTCAACCAAACGAATATTTGGAGGCAATTTTCGTAACGACGAGACTGATGCTTATCGGCACTTTATGTGGTCAGGACTTATGCGAGATAATATAGATAAAGAACGGGCTGAGGCATTTTTAAATGCTCATGAGGCTAACACTGGTGAGCCCGATAATGAAAGCCAAATGGATAAATCCAATAATCAAAAAGGCATTTCTGCTGCTGAAAAGCTCATGACTCAAAAACAATTTGATCAAACCAATCTTGAAAAAGAAGCAATCCAATCACTCAAGCGCGGCGATCTCAACATTTTATCTCCCAAAGGGAAGGTTCCAGAATGGACAAAATAAAGCTTATCATTTTAATTTCTTGCCTCCTTCTTTGCCCGCCAAAGCTTGCTTATTGTCAGGGCCACGAAACGTATATGAATATAGGCTCCGCTCAAAAACAATTTGGCACCAAAACTTTTGACAAACTTAAATTTAAAAATGGAGACCGAAAACTTAAAGGCGAAATGGCCGCTGATTTAATTTCAAAAAAATCTTTTATCGGCAAACCACTGAAATCGGTCACTGAATTACTTGGACCATCCGATGGATATTTTGAAAATAAGGCTATCCCCGCTTATCTTATTTCTCCTGACCTCGCTAAAAAAGACACTTGGCAGATTATTTTTCTTCCAGATAAAGATTGGAAAAACGTCGACGAAGTAAAAATTCACAAGAACTGCTGTGATTAATGATTGTCATTTGAATTCTGAATAAAAGGCACTGATTTCCGAAAGCGCTAACTGGCCTAGCGGGAACATCGGTGAAGAAAACACGGTTAGGAGCTCTGCGCCAAGCGGGTCTTTCGCAACTGTCCTGATTGGTTGCGGCTCTGTTTTTTGCTGACCTGAGTTTGAGCGAGGAGCCTTCGCACTGAGGTTCGGCCAATACCCAGTTTTCGAGCAATCTCTGAGTGGTTTTTGCCGGCAGCTTTGAGTTTATAAATTCGATCAGTTTTGAGTGCTGCGGATTTTGGACGGCCATAGCGGACTAGCGCGTTATTTTTCGCTCGGTTCGAGAGATCGCACGTTTGTGAGACCTGGCTTTAAGAAGTAAAGACCGCCAGTAGGTGCTTTCTGATTGAGGCCATTTCTACTTCTGAAACTGATCCAAGTCTTTCAACAAAGCGCTCCTTTGAGACTGATCTTATATGTTCGATGCAGGCTTGGCTTTTTGTATCCGCGAGGATCACATTGACCCTTGTGGGCCAGTCTTTTGTTGATGTGGTCAGTGGCACAACTATGATTGTTTGAAGATCCGAGTTCATTGAGTTAGGGCTCACGAT
Source organism: Bdellovibrionales bacterium (assembly GCA_043784965.1). Classification (GTDB taxonomy): domain Bacteria; phylum Bdellovibrionota; class Bdellovibrionia; order Bdellovibrionales; family JAMPXM01; genus JAYTQQ01. The sequence goes on along the minus strand of JAYVXS010000334.1, from coordinate 1,056 downwards.
AAGACAAGGCCGAATTCCATCTTGTTCACTGCCTCGCACGGGATATAGCTTCACCTTCCAGAGTTCACCAACGAGGATGTTTGGCATTATCATCCTCTAAATCAGCATTGAGCCACTTTTGATCTTCGTCATTTAGCTTTGCATTTTTGAAGGTCCATTTACTATGATGTGGCAAATGGGAGTCGAGAACGACCTTGTTCCCTCCGAGTGCGGTTACATCAATAGTGTCACCTTCCGTGATGTTTAGAGCCTCTTGAATTTCTTTAGGAAAGATAACTCCAAGTGAGTTTCCAACCTTTCTGATCTTTAGATTAGACATTCGCTGCCTCCCAGATTAGTTATAACAAAAGTTATAACATTTTGCAAGGATTATGGGTCCTACACCTCAAAAGGATAAAAACTCTCATAGGAATTTGGATCTACCCGATTCCGTTTAGGAAAAAGATTCTCAATTTAGCCAATCGCGAACTGACTAAAAGCCTGGTATTCTTATAAAAGTTCGACGCTTTCTTTTAAACCCTAACCCACGAGGTATGTATGCTGAAGAGTATTGTTGTAATTTTGGCGATGTTTTTATCGGTAGCGGCACAAGCAAAAGGTTACGATTATTATGCAATTCAGGACCAGAAGGCTGTAGGCGTTATCTATAGAGGTACCTACGATGCAGTTGTAGATCAGAAGGCAGCTGGCGCGGCAACTAATCCTCTATATCAAGGGGCAGTTCAAGATCAAAAGGCAGCTGGTGGCTTCGGCCGTGTGACGGCAGTTCAAGATCAAAAGTCTGTATCTTTAGATAGTCAAATTGAAACTGCGAAGCTCATAGATTTAAACGAAGGCTTCTAAGAAGCATTTTCGCAATATCTAAATAAACTAAATCATTTTTATTAAAGCGACAGCTCGTAAAGGCTGTAGTTTTTAGGGTCCTACGCCTTAAAAGGATAAAAATCCCCACAGGATTTTAAGCTGGTGCTAGCTGGGGATTAGGAAAAACAAAGCCACTTTTAGACATTAGCCGAGATATGCCGTGGCTTAGCTGAGCGCGATTCGAGCAGCTAA
>JAYVXS010000333.1:0-3046 GCA_043784965.1 Bdellovibrionales bacterium | reverse complement strand
TGTCTAAGTGTGGACGATTGAATTTCAAAATTTGACTGATAGTTTTTGCGAACCATCGACCACCATTTTTAGTGGGAACATTTTGATCGACGAGAGTGACGGCGATCTTATGCAGGCTTGTCCCTGACAAGCGGAGCCCTTGGATTTCCTGACCCCAGCGCCACTCCATTTCGTTAACTTGCAACTGTCCATGCACTACGTCCCAACCGAACGGCGCTTGCGATGATCGGCTGACGATTGTACCGTCGGTGACTGAATATTTGCCGATTTTGAGGGTTCGACATATTCAACTGAAAATCGAAGCAGCTCGAGTTGTCACTACTATCGAGCCGAATCCACAAAACCCAAATGACAATATCGGGTAGAAAATTTCGCTCTGGCTAAACTTTACGATTACCGGACGCTCTCTATAAAAATAGGGAGCGTTCTTTTTTTTGCCTTAAGTGAACAAAAAGCACATTCATTGGACCACTCTCGAAGCGATGTCCCCAAGGCAAATGGCTGTTTCAAAGGGCCGCTAATCTCGAGATTCGCATTGGCCTAGGGGACCAAATCTATGGCCGTCTCGACAGAACGAATTTTCTTGATTTCAACGCGCGCGAAATTCAAGTGTTTTTAATAACTCAAGCGCTAAATGAAAAACTATTTTCATAAGCGATTCAGCGGGTTGCTGGCAGATTTTTTCTCATCGAACTTTTTGAAAATTGAAAAGTCGCGGTCAACGTCAGCGCCTTTTGAACTCTAAACAGTCAGAAATCTATATTGGTCGATAGCAAAAATTAGCTCTTAAAATCGCCTTGAAATCATCTACTTTTGGCCGACCAAATCCGTATGTTACTCGAACGGCTTTGCGACAAGCCTAACTTGAAATTTAGACTTGAAAAAAACTCAAATAGTAGGTGCTAACAATTGTGAAATTGTTCTAGAGGTTTGTCGGTATTTCCTTAGTTCTCTTTCGATCAGTAGCAGGATTACTTGTATTGCTAGGCGAGCATTTTTTTTCTGTTAGCCACTCTTTTAGTTTCGTACTAAAGTCTTTTGCTAGAACCTCTGCCATTAGAGCCCTCTCTTGATTTGAAATCCCTATGTAATCCTCTTTTGGCATTGTTTGATCGACTTGTACTTTGCGTTCTATATTTTCAGAATAGAAACTTCCATCGGAAGTTATCGAATAAGCCAAAGAATTTCTATCAACTCCATCATGGCACTGGGTGCAGTTATTGGACTCACCAACCTTTAAGTTATGGGGAAAATATTTGGAATCGTAGTATGGGCTATAGTCAAGAGGACCCTTATGAACGATCAATTCGTTAAATTGCGACACGCTTTGAACGCCACCAAGCTCCGTGCTAAACGCAGGCACCCTTGGCGGAACAATTGCTCGAGGCCCGCTAATATGACAGGAAACACAGTTGCCGCCTGTATTGCCTACGACTGGCTTATGGTCGGAAGAACCAAAAAATCTACCAAAAAGCGAACTTTTAGAATCGCCGAAGGTCCAGGACTTAAAAAAGTACTTTGGCAAATTTGTTTTTGGATCAGGACTCTTTTCAATCGACTGCATTTGAAGGCCATCATAAGTAGTAGGATCATTATTGGTTCTATCTCCAAGTTTATAATAAACCAGCAATTGGTCATACTTCTTTCCTGGCAAATACATGATTAACCGAGGCTCTTGAGCCGTGTTAGATTGAAAGAGGACGTATTTCCAGCCTTTTTGCTTAGCGATGTAACGCCAATTTTTTGGTAGACCGTGCGGAGCCTCACTTAATTCTTTAGGCAGTTCCATAGCCTCTTTGGGTTGCGACGCCAAATATTGTTCATCGGTCATACGGTTTGTGAACCTGCGGCCTGTGTCTGGACCAACAGGAACAAACTGCGCGTAATACCCTCTGATGCGATCGAGGCAAGCAGCAATACTTTGTTTAGCGGCTGCCTTTGGGCAAGTCGCTATAAGCCCTTTAAGCTTTGACCCAACCGAATTATAGTCACTGGTGTTTTTTAAAAGGCTTTCGCTAAGATACTGATCCCATTCAGAATCCAACCAGGACTCGCATTGCAAGCTATTTGGCGTGGAATAGCTTTCTTTTGGATCTATAAGTACTGCGGTAAATATCAGTAAAAAAAGATTGAACAATTTCATAGGACTACTTCTTTTTCGCTTTTGCCGCGGCTGGCTTTCGACTTGCGAGACGCGCAGCTTGATCCGAGTTGACATAAATCCTTGAAACATGATCTGGGCTTCGCAATTGAACTAAATGTTGCTTAAAACAATCGTCCTGAGAGGCAATCCAGGTCTGAGAGAGGATGTCCGACGCCCGACGTATACCGACTAGACAATTCCGTCCAGCTTCGATTTTTCTCAATATAACAAATGCAGGCGTCGCTGATGCAGTAAGTTCCTGAAGATCGATATAGGACCTTTGGTCTAAATAAAAATTCGTCGCTTTACAATTTGGAGTATTAATTTCTGCATCCTTTACCTTAGGTTCGCCATCGACTTGTAGAAAATGTATAGAGTATTGCGTAAGTGTTGAAAGTTGGACAAATTCTCCGAAAGGCTCACATTGTACTATCGCATAGGAAAAAGTTCCGACAAAAAAAGACCCCAGAATTATCAGATATCGCATGGCAAGCCACTCCCTTGACGGTATCTCTAGATTTTACAATATGCGTTTATAACAGCAAGTCCAGATCAGTCAGCGTCTTTAAATCTTTTAGCCGCGCAGTCGTAATCATGGTCAGCTTCTACTGGTTTATTAAAAGCTCGTAGTTACGCGGACATCGTCCAATTTTCAGATCACCAATGTCTCAACCCGGGAAACGTTAATTCGTATATCACTTTAGTAATTGAAATAAAATCCGATTAGTTTAGGTAAGTTATTAAATCTAATTTTTTTAATTTGAATATCCAAAAAAGCGAGATATGGGATATGGGATATTATGGGATATGGGATATGGGATATGGGATAAAATCTAATTCAGGTTTAATATCAAGCACACTTATAAATCGTCGCGGGCAATCATTGATTCAAGTCATGATCGC
>JAYVXS010000332.1:0-3050 GCA_043784965.1 Bdellovibrionales bacterium | reverse complement strand
TTTTTCAATTCAAAAACTAAAGTGAGCGTGAACCCTGTAAAAGAGCTTAGCTATTTCTCAACTGGTTTTTCAATTTGAAATGAGCCGCCTAGTAGTTTCCAGTTTGGTTCCTGCCCTGATTCCTTTGGCTTTCGGTAAAGTCGGCTTCCTGAAATAGTTGGCATGCGAACTAAAGTTTCCTTTGGATTTCTAGTCTCAAAAATTAAGGTTACAACGATAATTGCACCTATTTTTTCGGATTTAAAGCGATAGGTCTCTTTAAGTCCCAGCTTTGAGGGATCCGGAAGATTGTTTTCTTTGCTCTTTAATTGAATGGGTAGTGAGACTGGTTGAGACGTTTGCCCCAGTAGAAGATAAATGGATTCATTTGCATTGCGATCTCGAATTTCAAGACTTGTTCGGTGGGCTGTTCTTCCGGTCATGATATTTTCAAGCGTTACCTCGAAAGTTTTTTGTCGAGGCAATGAGCTCTCACTTAAAAACGATTGACCCACAAATCGAAGTACTTCACTGCCAATGGTGTAAAAATGATCTAGTATAGATAGAGGCACTGGAAAATCTAGAGATGCTAGAGATTCTTCGATCGAAGTGCGGGTGAATAGATCTCTGCAGCTTTGGCCGTAGGCTATTGAAAAGGGGAGAGTTAATATCAATATTGCTATAGAATTTCTTATAAGTTTGATCATGTCTTTAAATATGCAAGGCATGCCATATTTCAAATAACGGGCGGGGCTTATTTAAATCAAATTGGAGTGTCTACTGTTTTGACGGCTGTTTTGACGGCGACAAAAATTGCTCATTTTTCAGAGGTCAGTTTCAGAGATCAGTTTCAGTGAGTTTCATGTGCAATACGGAGGCGGCTTATCGGATCGAATCAAGGCTCGGGGAGTGAAGGATCTTATTAGTTTTTCATTATTGAATCTTCAGGGGATGGATAGCGTTCAGATTCAAGAGAGTTTGGCGCCGCAGTCAAGGTATGGTGCGCGCGCTAGTTTTCTTTGGACTGGTAGTTATTAAATTTTAAATATCTTTAGCTGAAATCCTCCACTTGACCTAGTCAGGTGTTTGTAACTAGGCTTAAAGCATGCTGGTTAATTGCGTAGCCTATATCAAAGGTCATAAAATTGCTGATATCAGTATCCCTGAGATTAGTGAATACCTAAAAATTAAAGATTGTCTGGTTTGGGTGGCGCTTAAAGACCCGGATGATGGCGAACTTCAGACAATGCGAATTGAGTTTAATTTGCATGAACTGGCTGTAGAGGATGCGCGAAATGGTCACCAACGGCCAAAAATTGAAGAGTATGGAGACTCACTTTTTGTCGTGCTTCATACGGTCGATTTAGGTGCTGCTGGTAAACTGAACTTAGGCGAAGTTGATCTCTTTGTCGGGCCAAATTATGTGCTTTCAATACGTAATAATTCAGCGCAGAGCTTTGTTAATGTAAGGGAGCGTTGCGAACGAGAACCAGAGCAGCTTAAATATGGATCGGCATTTGTCTTGTATGCAATAATGGATACGATTGTTGATCGTTATTTTCCGGTTTTAGAGCGGCTTGAAGATGAACTTGAGAAAGTCGAAGAGCGCATCTTTTCAAAATCAGTCTCAGCAAGGCTCAACTTAGAAGAAGTCTATGTTCTCAAAAGAAAATTAATGCTTGTTCAGCATGCGACCGTACCTTTAATAGAGTCTCTCGGTAAGCTTCATGGTGGACGGGTGCCACAAATCTGCAGTCCAATGCAGGATTATTTTAGAGATGTTTCAGATCATGTGATTCGGATTAGTAAGTCAGTTGATGGGATCCGTGAGATGTCGACGACCATTATACAGGTCAATCTTTCTTTAATCTCGTTGAGTGAGTCCGAAGTAACTAAAAAACTTGCAGCCTATGGAGCCCTATTCGCAGTGCCAACAGCCATCGCTGGAATCTATGGTATGAATTTTAAATTTATGCCTGAACTTGAATGGATGTATGGGTATCCGATAACTCTTGCTCTCATCTTTTTTACCGATATTTTTTTATGGTTCCGTTTTAAGAATGCGCGCTGGCTGTAAAAGGCCATTTCAGAATTTACGACGTTTACGAAGCAGGGTTTTTTCAGTAGGTGCTCTTAGGCTTCAATGTCCTTAATGCCTTGCAAGCTTAGCTGGGATCCACTAATATTCACTTCTATGGAAAATAAATATGAATCTGGTCAAAGAGTGAATCTCATAATATTGCGCGAAACCGATCTTGGGTATGTTGCCGAAATCAACGGTGCTGAGGAGGGCCTGCTTTATCACAATGAGGTCTTTGAGCGTCTTGAGTCAGGGGAATCTCGATTTGGATATATTAAGAAAATTCGCCAGGATGGAGGAATTGATCTTCAGCTCCAAGCCTTCGGAAATCTTGGGTCTGAAGAATTAGGCCTGCGGATTCTAGATGCTTTAAAAAATAATGAAGGTTTTTTGCCAGTAAATGACAAGTCCTCTGCCGAAAAGATTTACCAGCTGTTTGCGGTCAGCAAGAAGAAGTACAAGATGGCGCTTGGTGGGCTGTATAAACGTCGACTCATTAAAATCACCGAAGAAGGTATTGAATCAATAGGCCCTTGAATCTATAAATTTAGGCTGCGGCTCGATGCGCAAGTTGATTGAATTCTAAAAGAGGAACGGGTTTTGAAAAGAGAAATCCTTGCCCCTGACTAACGCCGAGCTTTCTGAGTAGGTTGAGCTGCTCACGAGTTTCAATTCCTTCGGCAATTAATTTTAAACCCAGTAAATGAGCCATATGGATAATAGATTTAACGATAATTAGACTTTTGTCGTCAGTGAAAAGATTCATCACAAAAGCTCGATCAATTTTTAAGTGAGTGATTGGCATTTGCGCAAGATACTGGAGGCTCGAAAAGCCAGTGCCAAAATCGTCTATAGCAAGTTGAAATCCCAGCGATCGGCACTCTTTAAGCGTTACGAGAACCTGCTTGCCTTCGGTCATTATTCGCTCAGTAAGCTCAAGTTTAATTTGTGAAGGTTTCAGCTTGAAACGCTCACATGTTGCTTTTAAGTG
>JAYVXS010000331.1:0-9974 GCA_043784965.1 Bdellovibrionales bacterium | reverse complement strand
TGTCGCAATGAAAAGGTCTCGAAAACGCCAGGAGCGAAGCGGCCAGACTAGCGAAGCGGCGATTGCAACAGAAATCTGATGAAATATCCGGGCTAGGCTTCAGCGACAAACGAGAACCTATTCGACGACCCTTAGTTACCAGAGGCTAAGGCCTTTGGCTTTTAAGCGCTTTGCAACTCTGTCTAAATCTTCAGAGGCCGGTTGACGTGAGATGGCTTCTTCAGCAGTTTTTTTAGCAGAAATTAAATCATCTTTATCAATATAGAAATTCATAAGTCCGACAAAGGCCGAGGGGTCTGTCTTATCCATTTGGGTCAACATGCCCCAATATTTTAACGCACAGTCAGAGGTTTTTTCTTTTTCGCAAACATGGGCCAAGGCGATCAGTGCTAATCGTGGCAGGGTCTTTTCATCTTCATTCCTGAACAGTGACTTGGTCTCTTCGTTTAAGTTGTTGGTCTGAAGTGCATAACCTAATATGGCTCTTACGAGTTTGTCATTGGGCAATCTTTGATTTCCCAATTTAGAAAATGTAATGGCATCTGCATTTTTTTGGATTTGAAGCAGGCAGCCACCGAGCATAGCATCGGCAATGCCATCATTTTTTGAGCGTGAATAAGAATCGGTGCACCAAGTATAAATGTTGTTCCAGGTAATTCGTTGATACTCAGGTGTTGTGCGATATTTTTCTTTTTGAATGGTTGCTGGATTTATACCTATGAACTCATGGCCGAGCATTTCTGCAGCCACTTGGTCCTTCTTTATTTTTGCAATATTTGTTCTGGCGATGAGAATTTCAGCTTTTAAGTCATTGCTCTTCAGAGAAAATTCTTTTAAGAGCTGATCAACAAAGTTGAGTTTTTCGAAATTTGAATCGACCAATTTACTTTCAATTTTTATGACCGCTTCGTAGAGGGCAAATCCAGCGATAATGCGATTGGTCCCCATTTCAATGGCCTTCAGTAGAGCTTTTTCAGACTCTTCATAGAGCTCACGATTAAGGTAACTGATCCCTAGATTGTAGTGAGCATCTGGAAGATTGGCGTCCTCAAGAAGTGCGGAATCAAATTCTTTGCAGGCCGCTGTCCAATCCTTTTTCGACATTTGCGCCATACCATTAAGTGTATAGGCCTGAGCTCGCAAAGACTTATCTGTTGTTTGAGTCAGAACTTGCGCAGTTACAACTTGTGCAAGTGCCACATCATTTTGCTTTAGCATTGCTTGAGATGCCAGTAAAAGAGACTTAGGATCTGATAGATTGCGTTCGGCCGCAGGAATTTGTAGAAACCGATCAAAAAAAGTAAGGATTTTTTCTTTCAAAGCTTTGTCAGCCAGATCTTTCTCTCGTCTTTGTTGTTCGAGAGCGCGGTATTGTAAAAATTGAATATAAGCATAATAACCACCAGCTAAACAGATACAAAGGCTCAGGGCGCCAATCAATTTTTTGTAGGTATGCCACTTCTCTAGTTTATTTAGTGGCGGGGGAGCAAGGTAAACATCGGCATCCTCGACGTGTTGAGCTTGCACAACTGGGCGCTCTATATTGATGACGGCTTTTTTATTAATGGCAATATTGGTAAGAAGTTGACGGAGCATTGTTAGCGTATGATTCGATGTCGAAAGCTCGTTGGCATCTTTGAGTTGCACCGAAATACCTTGGCTGACCTTTTGTAGATCAAAGCCGCCAGTGATTTCTGGCACGTCGGTTTGAGTGAGTGAAGCTTCTTTGAGTATCTCGGCTTGTTCTAGAGTTGAATTAGCGGTGCTTTCGATGATCTCTCGTATTGCCAACTCTACAGAGTCTTCATTGCAGATCGCTTTCCAGCTGCTTTGATCTTTAGAGATTCGGTGACTAATCTGCAGATCTCCATCGATCAGCAGCTGAACGATCTGCTCCAATGAGGCTGGGCCTCGATCTTCGCCATTTATTTGGCAATACCATATTGGTGTTTGTAGATTCTCGGACAAAAGAATTCCCCCGCTTATGGCTTTCTCAGTTCTTATAATCGGCAGTTTTGTCTAAAATAATAAGCGGCTTTGACTGCTTAGGTCGTGGGAGGTCAAGGGATGCTTGATTCCATTTGTTTGGCTAGGTTAGCTCGGCTCTCTTTTTAAGAATTTTGTTTAACTGTTAGACTATTTGCCGTCGCGGCAGTGATTTGGCCGGCGTCAAGGAGTGTCTTCGCGGATTTCTCAAAAGAGATCATTCCACTTTGCGCGGATGTTTGTATAACCGATGGAATCTGATAGACTTTTCCTTCACGAATCAAATTTCGAATTGCTGAATTGGCGATTAATACCTCAAGGGCTGCGACCTGGCCTGGGATATCAGCGCGAGGCAATAAAACTTGAGAAATCACGCCGCATAGACTTTCAGCTAGCATAGCACGAACCTGATTTTGTTGATCCGCTGGAAAGCTATCAATAATTCGATCCACAGATTTTGCCGCACTTGAAGTATGAAGAGTTGCAAAAACTAGGTGACCGGTCTGTGCCGCAGTCAAAGCAAGAGAAAAGGTCTCTAGATCGCGCATTTCTCCAATAAGAATTACATCGGGGTCTTCCCGTAATGCTGCTCTAAGGGCATCGTTGAATGTTTTTGCATGGGTTACAATTTCGCGCTGATTGATCAGGCAGTTTACTCCTGAATGTACGAATTCGATAGGGTCCTCTATGGTAATAATATGTTCTTTTCGAGTGAGATTAACGTGATTGATAAGTGCTGCGAGAGTTGTAGACTTTCCTGATCCTGTCGGCCCAGTAACGATGACTAGTCCTTTGGTATTGTCTGCGATTGAATAGATACTCTCTGGAAGATTCAACTCAGCAAGAGTCTGTATTTTTTCGGGAATAAGTCGGTAGGCGGCAGATATTCCGCGTAGTTGATAGTAGGCATTGGCTCGAAAACGGCCTACGCCGTCAAGATGATAACTCCAGTCGAGACTTAAGTTTTCTTTGAGAAGTGCAATCTGTCTTTCGTTGAGTGTCTCAAAAATTAACTTCTCACAACGTTCACGGTTGAGCTCGCCCATATCGAGCTTAACCATGTGGCCGTGAATTCGAAAGAATGGTGCCGAGCCACTCGAGAGATGTAAGTCCGAGGCTTTTTGATTGATCATAATTCTAAAGAGATCATCGAGCTTTGCCATTTACACCTCAAACATACTTTAATTTATAAATTAAGCATTCAGCAAGTCTAAATCTCGCAGTCTGAACTAAAAAATGGGCCACCGCGAATCATTCTCAAACTTTGAAAAAGACTCAATTAACTGAATCTTGAGTGCTGATTTATCTTTCTCATTAGCAAATGATGTCTGAATTGAGTTGAAAGCTAATTGGTTCACTTCAGTATAAGAAATATCAGTTTGATTGACCGCCAATTCGCATTCATGATTGATATCGGTTTCAAAAATTCCTTCAGCATCGGTTGACAGGCTAACTGCCAAACCCAGGCGAAGATATTTTAAAAAAGGATGTTCACTCACCTGAGATATTTTGGTGAGACGCAAATTGCTTGATAGATTCACTTCAACTGGTAGCTGCATTTTAGCGGCATACTCTAGCGTTACGATGTCCTCGGCTAGCAATACACCATGACCTAGCCGGTCAACACCCATTATGATTGCATCACGAGAATTTCTCATATCACCAAGTTCGCCGGCATAGGAAGTGACATCAGGTATATACCGTGTGTGCGCTGATTTCTGGCGCTGAATCCGAAATCAGTTTGCCTGTCTCACCGCCCCTGAACTCCGAATTTCCCGATATTACCAACTAATAAAAAAGTCCACTACTTCTTTTTGCAGTTATCGAGAAAGCTCTTGCCGATATCGGCAAGTTGGCGCAAGTCGACAGAGCCGTCTTTATCTTTGAAGACCTTAAATCCCTCCATGCAAGTGCCTGGAGATTGAAAGGCCACCAGAATATTTGAAAGGGCAGTTTGTAGTGAGGTATTAGTTTTTGAAAGTGCTTCAAACTGAGGGGTCGTTGTACAAAGCTTGTCTTTGCTGGCTTTGAAAGCTTCTAATTCTTTGGTCATATCGCGAATTTCAGCCTTAAATTTATCACCGGTGACTGAGGCATCAAATCTAACCAGATCGCCTTGTAATGCTTGTGAGTCGAGTTCATCAGAAAGTTTAATTACTTTTCTTTCAATATCGGCAAATAAATCTAGCTTTAGGCGACTGATTTCAGAGATTGAGCCGACCTTTCTGACTTCAGCCAATTTTTTAAATTGAATTGCATTCGAGTCTGGATGAAAGCTTCGCTCCATACCTTTTCGTCCACGCACCGTTATGTATGCGAACACCGCGGCGTGATCGATAAATGCTTGAACGTCATCAGAGGTCATTGTCTTTTTTTCTTTTCCAATCCAAATACAGTTTAAGCTTTGACCTGTTTCTCGAATCGAGCAAGAAATTTCAACTGGTCGCTCAGCAGCTTGAGCCACCCCGGCGCCAAATAAAAAATGGAATGCAATAAACTGAATGATTGCTTTGTTAAGCATAGTTGTCCTCACAAGGTGATAATGAGTGAAAGCACCTTATAAGCTTAACGATTTCGGCGAAAAAGTCTAGAATCTTTATCAATGCAGGTTCAGTTTAAGGTGAATAGCTAGCTCTTGGTTGGGGCTTACAACAAATTCTTGTAAAATAAATGTGCTTATTCATATGCTTGAGTAACACCGGAGAACTTTTTAATGAGAGCAACGAGCCTCTTTGCGATATTGGTGATAGTAATTACCGTCTTAGCACCCGTCATTTCTTGGTCTGAAGATGAATTAAAATTTGATTTCAATAATTCAGGTGAGGTCAAGCCAGAGTTTAAGAAAAAAATTGAATTTAAAAATCCGAGTGATGTGGATAGAGAAAAGAAGATAGATCTGATCAAAGACGCCGAGAATAAGAACCTCTTCACGACGCCGATAGACTATCCAAAAAGTGAAATTTATTTTTCATTTAATCCAGGCGTGGAGGGATTTACCAATACTTTATCCAGTACCCGTACCTACAACTACGGAGGAACCAATCTAACAGGCATGAGTGCCGGCCTCATTTACAGTCCATCTATTGAGAGTTTTTTGACTCTAGATTTGACCTATCAAAGTATTTCAATACCTGCCTTTAGTGATACGGCGGCGGGATTATTGGTGGCCGATTCGACAGCTCAAATGTTAGACGTGGCCCTCGGGTTTAATCTTTGTCAGATTTATGAAAGCACTTATCATCGACTATGTCCTGGGATTGAGATGAATTACGATTCATTCCCAACCTTGAGCTTTCCCCAAACCAGTAATTCGCAAATTAACTTACAGACTGTGCATGATATGACCTTGGGATTAAATGTCGCCTATACGCATCATATGGGACAAAGCTTTTTATTCATTAGCAAGCTAGTATATAACTACGGTCTAGGGATGGGGCAGTCTTCAACTTTAGGAACCAAGAGTGATCAAAAAGTATCGGGCCGCCTCGGCATTGAGAGATCAATTTCAAGGCAATGGTATATGAATCTTATTCTTGCGATGGACTATCGAACGGCCACGCTAAAATCCGCACTCGACACTTGGAAGATCGAAGATCTCGGCTACAATGTGCGACTTGGCTTTCGCTACGAATTGTAAAAAAGTATTAGGGCTGTTTAGAGGGAGCGGCTACCGATCTCGGTTTTTCCATATTTTACCAACTAAAACTAAAAAAAGAAAGAACCTAACTTTACTCGATAACTTCAAGACAAGTTTGGTAGACGTATTGAGGTGCCCCAGTAGAGTTGAGCACTTTGTAAAATCCGTGAGAGGCCGGGGCAGCAACAATGATGCTGCCTTTTTGCAAGCGCCCACTGGACTGACTCGAATTTTCAGGTCGACTTAAAACTTTGCAGGCTCTGACTACTTTTGCTTTTTGCTGAGTTTCTAGCATTGCACTTGATTCTGCGAGGGCTGCGATATTACGAATCTGCTCGCGTTCTGACTTTCCATGAGATTTAAGATCATCAATGCCAGACTCTTTCGTACTCAATTCAGTTTTAGCAGTCTCGACTTCAACACGGCTCTCCATGACGGCTAGGCTCGAGACGACTTCATCGGCAGCCACTTTCTCATAACGTTTTTGTACATCGACCAGTTGAGATTTCATTCGATCGGCTTCAGCTACGAGACGTGAGCGCTCGTTTTCATTTTTATATTTTGAATCCTTGGCGGCCAAAATTTTGCGTTCTAAGCTTTGAATTTCGGTTCCAGTATCGACGCGGTCTTTGTTTAATTTTGCAGTCAAAAGCCTAACTTCTTTTTCAAGAGTGTCATTTTCAATTTTTGCAATATTATAGTCATCTTTGACTGCGTTGAGACGTTTCTTAAGAATGGTGATTTCATCAGTTGCGCGCTCACGCTCGGCAGAGATCTCTTTGCGACGCTCACGCAAGGCCGTGAGCTGGCTAGAAACATGAATTTCTTGTGCTTCATATTGAATCCGTTCAGTCTCGGCTCGTGCAATAGTCGATTGATCTCTTGCAATTTGTGTCAGAAATTGCTGCATTTCAATTTGCATTTTTGAAACTCGAGCCTCAGTTTCAAGACGCTTGCGTTTGAGATTTTCAGCTTTAGTAGCTAAATTTTGTTGGCTGGTGCGTAGGCGGTTAGTGGCCTCAGTGTGTTTTTCGCTGACATTATTTGCTTTTACATCAAGTTCTTTTGATTGCGAAGATAAATTACTCTCTTGACCTTGAATCATAATGAGCTCATTTTTCATGAGCTCCATATCTTCTGACATTGTTTCTTGTCGGCGTTTATGATCAGCCATTTCAAGTTTGTGTTTTTGAATTTCTTCCATAGCCTCGAGTTTTTTAGCCTCGATTCTATCGCGATCTTCAATGCTTTCTTTTTCGGCGTTTTGAACTCTCTTTAACTCGCGCACTTCATTGTCACGAGCAGCCTTAAGGGCCGCTTGCGGAAAGTAGTCTTTATCTGGGCCGTGATTCTCTTCATAGTCAGCTTTAACGTTGTTGGCTTTGAGATTTTCTGGTGAGCCGCCATCTTTAAAACTAAATTGAGTCTCGCCTACTTTTGGCTTATCGCAAACTTCTTTGCCGTCGGGGGATCTCCAGCATTCATTTGCTAAAGAGTTGTCGGCGCCGACCAATATAAGTACAAGGGTCAAAACAAATAAGACTTGTAGTGGCATTCGCAATTGCATTGGTTCGTGCATTGAACAAAAGTAGTCCATTTTTTTAATGCTCGATTTTTGTTTTTCAGTGCAAGGCACGCAAACTCCTCGATTAACCATGACAACTTCTCGGACTCTGCATTAGGAACTTTAGGGATTCTTAATAACTAGACCTGACCAAAAATCGAGTTGAGCCGAGTTGAGATTCAAAAAATTCGACTTAATTTTTTACATAAATTTTTATTGAATTGCGAAATCTTGTCTCAATTTCAAACGACACGCAAAGCATTATAAAACGCTCAATTTTTGCAGCGTATAACTTTGAGTCAGATGTAGATAATCTATAAAGATTATAGATTAAGGTCCGATTAAGTAAATGTGAGGTTTATATGAAATTAACTATTATAGCAGTGCAATCTAAACCAAGGTCGATTTTAATTAGGTCAATAGCCTTCACGACTGCGGCTCTGGCGGCCATAGGCCTTTCATCAGGCTGTGGCGTCAAGTCCGGTATTACTGTGGGTGGCGATCCGGGGACTGGAGCTGACAGTCTCGGCAATTTCAAAGTCACAAGCTTTCAAGGTAATACATCATCAACCTGGAAAACAGTAACTGCTGCTGTTTGGAAAACGAATTTGAGTACCGTGACCATCGCCGGTACCTGCGCTCGGGGTATTGCAAGTATTAAGGTGAATCAAAGACTTTCAGGATCTGGTGCTCCATTGGTAGATGCAGGTGTAACGGCAAGCTGTGTGAATAATACTTATACCTGGACAAAGAGCTTTGTCGCGGACACAAATTATGTCGCAACTGCGGCGGGCAGTGGAGTGCAATTAGATTTCAATATCTATGCTTTGGATGGAGTTGGCAACCAGGTCACGGACTCAACTGCATTAACTGCAATTAGATTTAATAAACTAGCTGCGAGTACTTTAACTAATATTAAATACATGAAAAATTATATTCAACAAACTGTCGCTGTTTCAGCCTCAACCACGATTATAAGTGATAATCCAGATCCGGATACAGGCACTGCTGGGCACTGTGCTTCTTCAGAGGCAGCCTTTGTATTTACTGGCACGCAAGACCCCGAGGCCAGCATTTCAATTACAGGTGCTACGGCGACCAACGCCAGTTCAGGCAGCACGCTTTCTTATACGGCGTGCGTACCCTTTGGTAATACCAGTCTAGTGCTTGGGACTAAAGATGAGAGCGGCAGTTCGGTGGGGACACAATACGCAGTTAATGTGAGCTCGTCGGCGGTCATCCAGACTTTCGGCTCGGCTGACGAGGGTTTTAAATTTCAGGGCTTAGCTCCAGTTTTGTCTGGTCTTATATCTATGGGTATTAATCTTATTAATATTTCGGCCGATGCCTTTGGTATAGCAACTACAAATTCGACAGGTGCGGTTGGTTATACATTGGCAACAGGTTTAACGAGTTATGTACAAGAAGTTAGTCCTTGAAGGAGATT
Organism: Bdellovibrionales bacterium; assembly: GCA_043784965.1. GTDB lineage: Bacteria > Bdellovibrionota > Bdellovibrionia > Bdellovibrionales > JAMPXM01 > JAYTQQ01. Next base: position 1,340 of record JAYVXS010000331.1, on the reverse strand, counting down.
CTATGAGACGTCACATCTTGAAATTTGCATCGACCTTTATAGCGGTGCAGATATCTATATTCATTTCTGTGCTCATCTTGGTCATTGGAGCTTTTCATAACCAAGCAAATGCGCAAGCAGTTTTCTTTAATGATAAAATCAGTGTGCAGGGCTTTTTGAAGCAGGGCGGAACAGCTTTGAATAGTAGTTATCCAATGCAGTTCGAAATCATTAAAAATGGTGCGGCACCATCAGTATGGTGTCAGACATCAGCTGGCTCAGTCACTGTTACCAACGGTATTTTTAATCAAGTTTTAACCGGCGCTGCAAACTGTACCTCGACTCCAGGTGGGGCGATGAGTCCTACGATTTTTTCAGCGGCAGCAAATACGGACTATTTTCAATTGAAAGTATTAGTCGATGTCGGTTCCGGACTTGGCGCCGGTGCTGCAACTTTCGCCGGAATTGATTTTGTTGCAACTCCCTTGGCGCTATTAGCTAATTCTGCAAATTATTCGACTAATGCAACCAATGCTTCAGTTTTAACGACCACTGGTACGAGCGGCCAATTTTTAAAATATAATGGTTCAGCATGGGGCTCGGCCGCAATCGCTGTTAGTGATGTGACGGGGCTTAGTGGTTTACTCAGCACAGGTGGCGGTGGATCAGTCGGTACTGTTGGCACACCAATCACAAATGTTTACTCAAATACCGTAACTGTTGGTGGCGTGGTAGTCAGTAATGCAAGTAGCGGAACAGTGACTGCGGCAGGCGGTTTTTTCGGAGCACTTACCGGCAATGTGACGGGTAATGCTTCGACTGCTACAAGTGCAACCTCTGCCACAACCGCTACAAATTTAGCTGGCGGAAGTGTCGGTCTCATTCCATACCAATCGGGAGCTGGCGCGACTGCGTTGTTAGCCGTTGGTACTTCTGGGCAGTTTTTAACCTCAATGGGTGCGGCGGCACCAATATGGACAACCCCAACAGTAGGTACGGTCACAGCAGTTTCTGTCGCTTCAGCAAATGGTTTTGCGGGGTCATCAAGTGGTGGCGCAACTCCTGCTCTTACAATTTCAACATCTGCTTCTGGAGTATTAAAAGGCAATGGCACAGCAATTAGTGCAGCTGCTGCAGGAACAGATTATATAATTCCAAATGGCACGGCTGCGATTCAAACTTCACAAACGATTTCTTCTACGAGTGCGCTTGGCATATCAGCGACGGCTGGCCCGCTTACTTCTGGATCAGCGGGTACAAATGGATCACTGGTAGTCAAGGGCGGGACCAGTGGCAGTGTAACGATGCAAGCCCCTGCAACTGTAGCAAATCAAACTTGGGTATTCCCGGCAGTTGCTCCA
>JAYVXS010000330.1:0-9983 GCA_043784965.1 Bdellovibrionales bacterium | reverse complement strand
GCAGAGGTTTGCTGAACAGACGATCGCCACCCTTAGCATCATCATATTGAGCCAATGGCCCCGGATGATCGACCAAAATCATAATTGCTTTTGCCGCGTCCATTGGACTGCCGCCACCCAAAGCAATAAAGGCCTCACACTTTTCCTTTTTGTAAACCGCGATGCCCTTCAAAATATCTTCTTCGATAGGGTTCGAATGAACATCGCAAAAGGGTACAATGCTCAAACCTGCCGCTTTGCAAATTTCTGTGACCTGTCCAACGATACCCAATTTAAGTAAATTGCCGTCAGATACCAATAGGAGTCTTTTCAAACCCATCTGGGCAATACTACTTACCAGTTCTTGCAAACTCCCGGGGCCATAATAAATTGTTGTTGGATAATTAAATTTTTGCATATGCACCTCTTATATCTTGTGACTAAATGATTTCAAAATAACGTTGTAGTTGCCAATCGGTAATCGCCTTTTCGTACTCACGCACTTCCCAGCGCCTTGAACTTAGAAAGTGCTCAACAAAGGCCGCACCAAAGACTTCTTTAGCAGCTTCTGATTTTTGTAGATTCTCAATAGCCCCAGTGAGATTACTTGGTAATTGCTGCTCTGCTGGTAACTTGTCTTGAACCTCATAAACATTACCCACGATGGGTGGACCGAGCTTTAGTTTTTCTTCGATGCCAAGCAAACCCGCACCAAGAATTGCTGCGGCAACAAGATAGGGATTGGCATCGGCTGCGGCAATGCGAAACTCAACCCTTTGTGATTTCTCAGTCCCCGAAATAACCCTTAGGGCTGAGGTGCGATTCTCAACCGCCCAGGTAACAGCCGTTGGTGCCCAATAACCCTTTACCAACCGGGTATAAGAATTGATTGTCGGCGAACACATGGCCAAAAAACTTTTTATGTATTTCATCTGCCCCGCCACATAACTTTGCATCAGCGGGCTCATACCACCTTTATCTTTCGCGTCGTGAAAAAGATTTTTTGCAGATTTTAAATCGTAAATCGACTGATGAATATGTCCGCCTAGGCCCGGGAGGCTTGCATTCCATCGCGCCATAAAGGTCGCCATCAGATTTCTTTTTTGTAAAAATACTTTTGCAAAGGTTTTAAAGACATTGGCTTTGTCGCAGGCACTCAGTGCTGAGTCATATTTGATGGCGGCCTCGAGCACACCGGGACCAGTCTCACAGTGTAATCCTTCAATTTCAATATTCAGAGCGAAAAAATAATCCATTAGTCCTTGAAATAAATCGGACTGAGCAGAGTTACGAATTACCGAATAGCCAAACATGCCCGGACTGAGAGGTTTTAAATCGCGATAATTTTTTTCACGCACTGAATGTGGCGTCTCTTCAAACACAAAAAATTCATATTCAAAGCCGAGGCTTGCGCCGAAGCCCAAGGTCTCGGCCCGCTGCAAAACTCTTTTCAATACATTACGTGGACAAATTGAATGCGGGCTCTTTCCGTCGCTGGCAACAAAGTCGGCCAGAAAAAATGGTACCTTTTCATCCGGCAGCAGACGTTCAGTGGCAAAATCTATTTTATAAAAAACATCGGGAAATGCCGTATGCCAGCCGGTAAATTTGGCATTATCGTATAAAACATCGGCGACATCCCAACCAAAAATACAGTCACAAAAGCCACCGGTGCTTTGTAACAAGCTTTCAAACTTATCCAGTGATAAATATTTACCGCGCATTACACCGTCGAGGTCAGTAACGGCAATTTTTACTTTGTTGATGCCAGAGTTTTTATAACCGGCAATTTTTTCTTTCATTTGATTGATGGTAATCACCGTTAAGCCTTTTTAAAATGAAGCGCTTTGGCTCGCGTAACTGACAAAAAGCCAAGATGGGATAGGGCCGATCCACAACCCGAGTTCTTCACTCCGGTCCAAGGCAATGCAGGATCCAAATAGTCACAGCGATTCATAAATACTGTTCCGGTATTTACTCTTTCGGCAAATTGTTTCGCCTTATTCAAATCTTTAGTGAAAATCGCCGAGGTCAGGCCGTACTTACTGTCATTGACTAGGTCAATTGCCTCATCAATTGAATTCACTGAAATCACCGGAAGGATCGGCGCAAAATTCTCTTCTTGCATGACATCCATCTTCTGCTTCACATCCACCATCAGCGTGGGTTCATAGAAAAATCCAGATGAAATTCTTTTCACCTTGCCGCCAGCAAGGACTTTGGCCCCTTGTTTCACTGCGGACTGTACTTGTGAGTCTGCATATAACGCTGCTTTTTCTGTCACCAATGGCCCAAGATTGGTGGCGGCCGCTAATGGATCACCAAGTTTATATTCAGAGATCACCTTCAAGCATTGCTGGATAAATGAATCATAAACACTCTTATGCACATAACTGCGCTCGATGCCGCAACAGGATTGACCAGAATTAAACATGGCGCCGTCTACAACTGTTGCCGCAGCCGCAGCGATGTCGGCATCCTCAGCTATGTAGGCTGCGTCCTTGCCGCCAAGTTCCAATTGCGCTTGCATGAACTTTTTAGAGGTATGCTTTAGAATTTGCTCACCGCCGCTAACTGAGCCCGTAAAGACCACGTGTTGAATATCCAATTCTTCGATAATTCTTCCGGTAGTTGGATGATCGACTATCACTTGATGAATCAGATCACTGATCCCTGCCATCGACTGAAAGGCTTTTTCAAAATGTTTACCTATAGCTGGAGTCTGACTAGAGTGTTTCAAAAGCACGGTGTTTCCGGCAAGTAGTGCCGGAACAATTGAATTCACCACCACCAAAAGCGGAAAATTCCATGCAGAGATCACGAAAATAACTCCCAATGGTTCACGATGAATACTGCGCTCAAAGCCCGGCTTTTCAGGAAGACTCAAGGGCTTAAGTGCATCGCTTGCAATGCTGCAGAGATAGTTAGCTCTTTCTAGTAGCCCGCCTATTTCGCCAGGCGATTGCGATATGGGCCGGCCCATTTGATTGCTGATATCAGTCGCGATCAGTTGCTTATTTTGTGTGAAATAATTCAAGGCATTTTGCACGGCTTCAATGCGCTTCACCAGAGGAGTCATTTTCCATTTTTTCTGGGCCTCGTGCAGGCGAAAGAGTTTTTGTTGAGAAACCTCAAAATTATCGACTGGGTACTCGCCGACAACTTCTTGTGAGTAGGGGCTTTTAACTTTTATAGTAGCTGTCATCCTAGACCTCGATTTCGAGAGTTTTTATGTCGGTTATTTAGCCGGTATTTATCGCTATGAGCCCGTGCAAAAATAAATGCTACGCTATTGAATGAAAAAGGCAAGAAATGGGTCTGACGCTTACTAGAAATTATGTATTTAGTCGAGTTCAGGGACGGTGAAGCTGGCACACTTGTTTCGGATACGGAGCCAGAAATCAGCACAACCGGACAAACTGACCCATCCATACCTGGGACCGAAACAGAGAAACTGAAAACTGCTGCAACTGCCCGCAAACGGCTCCTCATAACTAGATCAAAAAAAAAGACATGCCCCTTAAATAGACGAAAACTTTGCAACTCTAAACACCCAGAACGCACAAAACTGGCACTTGCTAAACTTTGGCGGGCACGCTTAAAATATTTATTATGAATTTCAAAAATTACTATCATGAGAAACAGTCACACAAGGTCAAAAAGGCATTGAGCCGAGTTATAAATGCAAAACATAAAGTCAATGTCTGGAATGCCTTCGTTGATTCCCAATTGATGGACGTTACAGCTAACGATTTTTCAATTTTACCGCGCTTACTTCCATCTGGTCGTGGCTAAGCCTCGCGCTGAGATTGGCGTATCGGGCCGCGGATGATTAACAATTCTCGGTCTGAGGCAAGACCAAACTTAAGGCCTAAAACTGTATTAAATTGAGAATCTTCTCTGCATATCTCGCATTTAGTATAGATAATTTTTGTAGCCTCCGATGAGAAATCATCAGCGGAGGAACTCAAATGAAGACTCAAATACTACAAACACTATTTACCATGTTAATTGTCCCAGCACTTTTATTTTTGCAAACCCCTAATGCTTTCGGCTCTACCGAAGGTTATCAAAAGGCAAGCAAATATATGGTGGCTTCTAATCGCGGTAAGTATCCCAAGCGCGATAGAGATTCAGACGTTGTAAGCTCAAAGGGCAAAAAGAAAAAAGATCAAAAGCGAAAAGTAGCTAGCGTTAAAGCTAAGAAAAAGAAGAAAGATCAGAAGCGAAAGGTCGCAAGCTCAAAAAAGAGCAAAGCCAAAAAGAAAAAGAAGAAAAAGAAGACTAAGAGCTATTAATTCTCGAACTGCTATATTTGGTCATGAGCAGACCCCGCCCGTGACCGCATAATCACACTCATTTCCACAGACTCTGCACATCTCGGGCGCGCGCAGTTTCAAGGGCCTCGTCATATCCAGCATCAAGATGTCTAAAAATTCCCATAGCAGGGTCAGCTTTCAATACTCGCTCAAGGCGTTCGGCCGCTTTTTTTGTTCCATCTGCAACAATGACCTGGCCAGCGTGAATGCTGTATCCTATCCCAACTCCACCACCATGGTGCAAGCTCACCCATGAGGCACCACAGGCTGTATTGACGAGTGCATTTAGAATTGGCCAGTCGGCGACCGCATCACTGCCATCTTTCATCGCTTCAGTTTCGCGATTTGGGCTGGCGACGCTTCCGCAATCTAGATGATCCCGACCGATGACAATTGGCGCTTTCACTTTTTTGTTAGCTACGAGCTCATTGAATTTTAAACCGGCAAGATGCCGCTCACCATATTCAAGCCAACAAATTCTAGCTGGCAATCCTTGAAAGGCGATGCGCTCTTCAGCCATATCCAGCCAGCGCAAAAGATTTTTTTTATGCGGAAATAATTCTCGTAAAGCATCATCAGTCACTTTGATATCATTCGGATCACCTGAGAGTGCCACCCATCTAAATGGCCCACTGCCTTTGCAAAAAAGGGGCCGAATATACTCAGGAACAAATCCCGGTATATCAAAGGCATTCTTAATTCCGGCATCGACCGCGACCGCGCGAATATTATTTCCGTAATCGAAAGTAATGGCGCCACGTTTTTGCATGAGGAGCATGCCTTCGACATGTTTACCCATTGAAGCCGTTGAAAGCTTCACATATTCAGTTGGATTATCTCTACGAAGCTGAGCCGCGCGCTCAAGCGTATAGCCTTCTGGAATATAGCCATTCAGTGGATCATGCGCCGAAGTTTGATCGGTTAAAATATCTGGCTTAAAATTCTTTTTATAGAGTTCGTGAATCACCGAAGACATATTGCCAACCAGACCAATCGATTTTGCGATCCCTAGTTTTTTATACTTTTCAACTCGAGCAATGGCATCGTCAATATCAGTTGCCAATTCATCAAGGTACTTGGTTTGCAAACGCTTTTCGATCCTTGTAGCATCGACATCGACTCCTAATACAACAGCTCCAGCAAAAACCCCAGCTAAGGCTTGCGCTCCACCCATGCCGCCCATACCGGCCGTGAGAATCACTCGGCCCTTGAGATTGCCAGCAAAATGTTGCGCCCCACACTCAACAAAGGTTTCATAAGTGCCCTGTACAATGCCCTGACTACCAATATAAATCCAAGAACCTGCCGTCATTTGCCCATACATCATGAGACCCTTGCGATCGAGCTCGTGAAAGTGCTCCCAAGTCGCCCATTTGCCGACCAAATTTGAATTAGCAATTAATACTCGCGGCGCATCTTCATGAGTTTTGACAATCCCAACGGGCTTGCCACTTTGAACTAAAAGCGTTTCGTTATTTTCAAGATCCTTTAGCGCCTGGAGTATTCGATCGAAGCACTGCCAATTTCTAGCGGCTTTGCCAATTCCACCATAGACAATGAGCTCATCAGGCTTTTCGGCCACATCAGGATCGAGATTATTTTGAATCATGCGATAGGCAGCTTCTTGCAGCCATCCCTTGCAAGTCAGTTGATCACCGTGAGGTGCGTGAACCGGGCGCGGACCTGATTTTGTCATTCAAAGCTCCTTAATATCAGAATCATCTTTCATACGAAGCACCTGCCTCGTGCGCGGCTCATGCCTCAAGCGGCCCGACACTCTTTTCAATTACTTTTGAAAGTTCACCGGATGAAATCATATTTCGAATCAAAGTGATGTCATTTGCAAAAACTCGATCCTCTTTGGCAAACGGCACCTGTTCGCGAATTTTTTGATAGGCCGCCAGCACCGTCGAGGCCGGTTTGAGCGGCAACAAAAAATCAAGCGCTTGCGTGCCAGACAAAAACTCCATGGCGACAATATTTTGCACATTGTCGAGAATCAGTTTAAATTTACGCGCGGCAATCGTCCCCATGCTGACATGATCTTCTTTGTCTGCAGAGGTTGGAATACTATCAACACTTGCCGGATGTGAGAGAATCTTATTTTCACTCACTAATGCCGCGGCTGCGACCTGAACAATCATATGTCCTGAATTCAAACCACCATTTGGCGCAAGAAAAGCCGGTAGACCGCTCATCGCAGGATTAATTAATTTTTCAATTCGACACTCACAAATACTGGCAAGAGCACTCATCGCAATCGCTGCAAAATCCAGTGCAAAGGCAACAGGCTCACCATGAAAATTACCACAACTTAAGATTTTTTCACTTTCGGCAAATACCAATGGATTATCAGTACTCGAATTCGCCTCTACTTCTAGTTTTTCAATTACAAAGCGCAAGGCATCTTTGGCCGCACCATGAACAGCCGGCATACAGCGCAGTGAATAGGCATCCTGCACGCGGCTGCAATTAATATGGCTTTTTGAAATTTCGCTCTCTGGACCCAGCAATTTCATTAAATTGCGAGCCGTCTTGGCCTCGCCTGGATGAGGCCTGGTCGCTGAAATTTCTGGATCAAAAGCAGAACGCGATCCCCTTAATGCTTCAAGAGATATGGCGCCAGTTAAATCTGTGAGCCACAAAAGTCGCTGTGCTTCAAAGGCAGCGAGCATTCCGATGGCGGTCATTACCTGGCAACCATTGATCAATGACAAACCTTCTTTGGCTTGAAGTTTAAGTGGCAGCACTTTCTTCTCGCTCAAAGTTTTTTGTATACTCAAGCTTTCAAAAACTTCACCTTCGCCAATTAAGGCTAGAGCCAAATGCGATAAGGGCGCAAGGTCACCACTTGCACCGACACTTCCCTGTGATGGAATCACCGGGATAATATCATGATTCATAAATTCTAATATTTTATCAACGACCTCGGGGCGAATGCCACTTCGACCGGTCGCCAATGCATTGGCTCTTAGATACATTATGGCGCGCGATTGCTCTTTTGCAAATGGCGTACCCACGCCCGTTGAATGAGACCTAATTAAATTTTGCTGAAGTTGTTCGATTTCACCATCAGAAATGCGTACGCTTGAAAAAGCGCCAAATCCTGTATTCACTCCGTAAATAGGCTCACCTGTCTTCATCCGGCGCTCAATAAAATCGCGCGATTTTTTCATTTTGGCGCGTGCTGAATCTGAAAGCTTAAGCTGCACATTTTCATGTGCGACCTGCCAAACACTTGCCAGCGTAGCGCCCTCACCCTTAACTTCGATATGGGCTTCAATTTTGCTCTTAATCACTTTATCCATTTTTACACACCTGTTTTTATATCTTTTAAAGCGCGAATTGCATCAGCATAGGAGCTAGCCCTAAAAACCGCATGACCGGCGACCAAAATGTCGGCATCACGACATTGCTTTGCTGTTTCAAAATTCACCCCGCCATCAATTTCAATTAGACATTTCAATTTTTGTTTTTCAATTTCACGACTAAGCTCAGTGAGTTTCAAAGCGCACTCCGGCATGAATTTTTGGCCACTAAAACCAGGCTCGACACTCATCACTAAAACAAGATCAAAATATTTTAACACCGTGAAAACATCAGCAGCCTTGGTTTTTGGCTTAATACTGATGCCGGCCAGGCAACCCAAAGATTTAATCTGCTTCGCCAATAATTCAGGGCTTTGCGAGGCTCCCGTCACTTCAAAATGAACTGTGATGATGTCGGCACCGGCACGAGCAAAATCTGCAATATACTTTTCGGGATTTGAAATCATCAAATGACAGTCCAGCGGGATTTTCGAGACGCGCTTTAATGCTTCAACCACTGGCGCTCCAATGGTGAGATTGGGCACAAAGTGCCCATCCATCACGTCCACATGAAGAAAGTCAGCACCTGCTAATGCGACAGCTTCGACCTCTTTTTGTAAATTTGCAAAATCGCTACTCAAAATACTCGGTGAAATTTGGAATTGTCGTTTGCTCATGTCAAAAACTCACCGACTTTAGCCGGATAACCACGTAGGTAATCTGCGGTCAGCATTTTGGATTTTGATTCTGGCTGAAGCTCTAATACCTCGAGTGCATCTGAGCCGCATGCAAGGACAAAGCTTTGTTGCCCGACATCAATAATCTCTCCAGGAGCTTTTGAAATTTTATTTAAAGCACGTACTTGAACGCGGTGAATTTTGAGCATTTTAGCATCTCTCAAAGCATAAGCGTGGGGCCCCATCGCAAGACCACGAATGTGACACATAATTTCGCGAGCCGAAAGCTGCCAATCGATTCGCGCCTCAGCTTTTGAAATTTTTGGCGCCAAGGTCACCTGACTATCATCTTGAGCGTGCCCGATAATATGCCCACGCAAATAATCCATATATTCGACCGTCAATAGATCTGCCCCCAAAACCTTGAGCTGGTCATGAAGATTTTGCGCATTCATATCCTCGGTGATGTTGATCTTTCGTAGGCCCAAGACATCTCCTGCGTCGAGCTTTTTTATAACAAGCTGTAAACTCACACCGCTCTCAGGATCATCATTCATAATAGCTCTTTGAATTGGAGCTGCACCTCGCCACCTGGGCAGTATACTGCCATGAACGTTGACACATCCAAGCGGAAAGAGATCCAAAAATTTTTGCCCTAAAATTTGACCGAATGCCACAACGGCAGCACTTTCAGCTTTAAGCGCCAGAATCTCGGTGCGAAACTCAGCGGTATTGACGCTTTCTGGAGAATAGACCTTGAGGCCATGCCGCTCAGCCAAAAGCTTTACCGGAGACTGAGTCAATTTCAGATTGCGCCCCGAAGCTCGGTCGGGCTGAGTTAGCACTGCGGCAATTTCAAAATGCTCATCGACGAGCAGTTTCTCAAGCGCGCAAACTGCAAAATCAGGAGTGCCTAAAAATATGATTCGAACCTTGCTCAATGCGGCCTCTTTAAGTGCGGTATTTAGATTAGATTATGATCGGCTTCGTCTTCATCTCTTTCAGGAGAAGCATAGCCAAACTTTTTGATTTTCGCTTTTATTCGATTGGATTTGATCAGACTTAAACGATCGATAAAAAGCTTGCCCTCTAGATGATCCATTTCGTGCTGTAAACAAGTCGCCAAGAGTCCATCGGTATTAAATTGCAATTTCTCGCCATCAATTCCAAGTCCACTCACTTCAATTAGCGAAGGCCTGGTCACCATTTCGAAATAGGTTGGAACGGACAAGCAGCCCTCTTCAAAACTCGCCTTTCCGTCAGCTGCCAATATCTTTGGATTAAAAATAATGAGTGGTTGGAGCACCGCCTGTTCAAGCTCTGTCATTTCTTCAAGAACATAATTGCCCTCGTCATCCTTCGGACGAGTATCTAAAACCAAGAGCTTTACCAGCTTTCCAACTTGAGGCGCCGCCAAGCCAATTCCACGCGATGCATACATCGTCTCGACCATATTTTCAGCAAGCTTCTTTAGTTCAGGAGTGATCTTCAAAACCGCAATAGCTCGCTTGCGCAATATCGGATCAGGAAATGTTAAAATCTTAAGTAACATGGCTTCAATTTAGCAAATCTATGAGTTTTTTGCTAGTAGAACTTCTTAAGGCTTGAGTCTTAGCGTTTTAGTCTTAACGTTTTAGTCTTAACGTTTTAGTCTTAACGTTTTAGTCTTAACGTTTTAGTCTTAACGTTTTAGTCTTAAC
>JAYVXS010000329.1:0-3086 GCA_043784965.1 Bdellovibrionales bacterium | reverse complement strand
GTTAATCGTTGAGTTAATCGTTAAATTAATCGTTAAATTAATCGTTAAATTAATCATAGATTCCACCGATTTACCTCCTGACTCCCTTCATCGAACCTGTCTTCAATGGGTATATCGCCTAAAGTTTTGATTCCTTAGTAATTTGATCTACTTCACAACCAGTCGAGACTAAGGTGCTTGAGTCCAATTATTACACGATGCCTAAGGACATGTCCTTTTTTGGTGCATCTAATGCGTGACGTGTTAGAATTAAACAAAGGCTGAACAAGCCTTTTTTGGAGTTTTGAAAAATTTGGAAGGTGTGCGCGAAAATGGTCAGTTGCCCAAAATGTAATTTTACTCAGCCAAAAGATCGATTCTGTGCCAACTGTGGAATTGATATGGCGGCCTATAAACCAGCGCAACCTCCGCTGTTTACTCGACTCTTCAAAAATTGGATTTTTCAACTCAGTGCCTTTGTATTTATTGTAATTGTCGGCGTCAGTTTAATTCGCGCTAAAAATCGTGCCAATTTCTCTGATAGTCTTGCAAGTCTTGAAGGGGCTACGTCTAAACAAAAAAACTTTCTTTCTAAAAAGCCAATTGATAAAAAATTTGCACAAACTCCAAATGGAGACTCGAGCAATCCTTCGGCAAGTAATTCACCATCAGCCAAGGCAGGAGGACCCGTCCCGGCTCCGACTTTTGTTGCTACTGATACGAGTTTGGCTGGTGGCCAACAAGAAGTTACTTCTGGATTGCAAGGCGGCGCTGGATTGCAAGGTGGCACCACAAAACTAGCGGATGGCTCAGGTGATGGGGCCAATTTTCTACCGACAAAATTGCGCTTGGTCTTTGCAGAACTAAATCGTGGAACTTTTGCGGCTATTCTCGGAGACACTCGAAGCATCGCTAGTTTTGGCGTATATTTTTCAGGCCTTTTGCCAGATCAGCAAGATAAAACAAAATCAGATCTTGCGGGCATAATCCTGCTCGACAGCGCCAATGATTTACAAATTAAACTGAATCAACCCGTGGTAGTTTTTAAGGGATCACGCGATCCACAACTTCAACAAAATATCGGACTCACAACTCAAATCACGCCGACTTTTATTGACGAACATGGCGCCCATTTGCAAATTGAAATGAAACGAACTCTACGCTCACCCGCTGGGGTAAGGACACCACTTGTTGAAGAAAACTTTCAAGAACAAATGATTCTAAAAAAGGGCTCTCGTGGCTTTATCAGTGGTCTATTGCCACATCGAATCTTAAGTGAAGAAGAAGCGCGGACATTGAGTAGTAATCCCACAATTTTAAAAGTTCTTTCTTCAAATGACTTCCAAAATGGCAATTCAGAATTTGTTATATTCGTAGAAGCAAAATAGAAAATCCATATGAACAGGCTACTTACTTCTTTGGTTGGTAAGCTTTGTGTAAACCGAGTTCAGGGACGGTGAGACTGGCAAACTGATTTCGCGGTCAGGGCATCAACACAGAAGGGACCCATCATTTGGATTTAACATTCTGCCCTGACCAGTTAAGGGGGCAATTTATATAGACCGCGCCCGACAGCGGATAATGCGAAGCAATATAATTGCTGAAAAGTGAAGCCTTGACCCATCTTAAGTGCTTCAGTAAAGCTTTACTAATGTGCGCCGAGGGTGATTTGTATCGTGGGGGGGCTATGGGTCGCACCTACTCAAGGTTTCTGGGGGAATTAATTGTGAAAGAAGAAAATCTAAATATGTCACATCTACGTATAGGATCGATTGAAGTTATTGTTGGCAGCATGTTCAGCGGAAAAACTGAAGAATTGATACGTCTCTTGAAGAGAGCTCAGCTGGCAAAACAAAATGTACAGGTCTTTAAACCTAAAATTGATAATCGTTATAGCGCAGATCATGTGGCTAGCCACAATCGTAGCCTGTTCAGCTCGACAGTTATCACTCGTGCAGCTGAAATATTTCAATACATCCGACCCGACACCCATGTAATCGGAATTGATGAAGGACAGTTTTTTGATCAAGAGCTCGTCGATGTGGCCAATCAATTGGCGGAGCGTGGGCTCAGAGTTGTCATCGCAGGCCTGGATCTAAATTACAAAGGTGAGCCATTTCATCCCATGCCAGAGCTGATGGCCATCGCCGAAAGTGTGCAAAAGCTGAGAGCGGTTTGCATTTCTTGTGGAAATTTGGCCTCTCGCACACAAAGAGTAGTAGAAAACGATGCAAATATTCTAGTCGGCGACGATAAATCCTACGAAGCACGTTGTCGAAACTGTTTTACTCTCGACCTTGAGCAGTTTAACCATGAAACTTCTGATCATGAAGGCCTCGAAGAAGAACTGCTTGTAAGTGACGTACCGACATTTTCAATAAACTCAAACACCGCAAGTCTGGACTCCTAAATGTTGTCTCCCCTCAAATTATCAAAATACATCGATGAAAAAAAAATCTCTGAGCGCGTTTCAGAAATGGCTAAAGAGATAACCAAGCTTGCTGGCAAAGAGCCGCTAATTTGTGTCTGCGTTTTAAAAGGCTCCTTTATTTTTTATGCAGATCTAATCCGAGCTGTGCAGGCTGATGTGGTTTGTGATTTCTTGGGCGTATCAAGTTATAATGGCGGGATGCAGTCTTCTGGGGAGGTAAAACTTACCCTCGATCTGACTAATTCTATAGAAGGTAAAAATGTTTTGATCATCGAAGACATCGTAGATACGGGACTTACCATGGAGTTCTTGAAGAAAACTTTGTTTTTGAGAAAACCAAAAAATTTAAAAACGGCGGCACTTCTTTTAAAACCAGATTCTTTGAAAATTGAAACTAAAGTGGACTATATAGGTTTCAAAATTCAAAATGATTTTGTTGTAGGTTATGGCCTCGATTATCAAGGCTACTATCGAAATCTACCGTATATTGCTCAGGTGAGTAATATGAACTAGTACTTTGGAAGCTTAATTTTCATGCCAGGCATGAGTTTCGCGTCAGCTAATTCTGGATTTGCTTCAATTAATTTGGACACTCTGAATTTCATCCGCCTTGCAATTCGACTTAAATTATCCCCGCGCCGCACCCTATACTCTGACGGCAGCACCTCATTTGTGG
>JAYVXS010000328.1:0-3099 GCA_043784965.1 Bdellovibrionales bacterium | reverse complement strand
GACGGCACCCGCGAAGTGGCAGTGGAACTATTGCAGAACGGCTTTCCCGTGGCGACCCGCCGGATCGTGGCCGACGGCACTCCCGTGGACGTGGACTTTGTTCACGTTTAAGCTTTTCACTCTTGCTGTCATCCCAATCGAAGCGCATACGAAATCATACCATAACTATACCATTTCACAAATAATGAATATGCGTAACATAATCATTATCGCATTCTCAAAATCCCAGTAAGTCACACTTAGAACTATAAGTGTAACTATCAACTACCTTGAATTATTATGTTTCGATTGATCGGTGTGTTTTTAAGCCCTTTTGGTTGACAAAGCGTACGCTTTGATGTACGCTATTAAGTATGAAAATGCCTAAAATCAAATCCGCCACCGAACTCAGAAAATCTCTCTACGAAACCCTCACCGAAGTCGCTCACGGCGACCCACAAGTCATCACCCATAAACGAGGCGAAGCCGTCGTCCTCATCTCACAAGCAAAATTCAACGCCATGATTGATGAAAAAGAAGTGCTTCGTGAAATCGCTATCGGTGTAGCAGAGCTTGATAGCGGCCTAGGAATTCCTCACGACAAAGTCGTATCAGAACTAAAAGCGCGCAGAAAAAAATGGTAGCTCCCCGAATGGAAATAATCTGGTCTCCACGCGCTCGTTTAAAGCTTGAAGAAATCGGCGACTACATCGCCAAAGACGCACCCGATAGAGCCTCTGCCTTCGAAGACAAGCTCATTGACTCTGTCTCAAGATTAAAAGATTTTCCTAAATCCGGCTCTATCGTGCCCGAGAATGAATCCTTCCGCCAAGTCATTCTTCAAGGCTACCGAATCATTTACCGTATCCGCGGCACAAGTGTCGACATCGTCACTATCATCTCTCCTGGGCAAAATTCTTTACCAACTGACTCTGAATAAAAGTAGACTCCTCTCTTCATTTATCCTCTCTAAAAATTGTTAAAAGCAAAAACCCGTCATCCCTATGACTGAGGTATTCTATGAAATTTATCATTTTAGTGATTTCAGGAACTTATCAAGAAACTGAAGGTGAACCCGTTCTGCATAGGCTCACTCAGCCCAGTTCGTTCAGTTGGGCTGCCTAGGCGAGTGCGAATTGGTTTCAGTCTTTACCAAAAAAAGGACTCGGCTTGTTCGGTAAAAGTATTTGATCCGAGCTTCACAAAGAGGTCAACCGGCCTCATCGGTGAAGAAAGTGTACTAAGGCGATGTACCTGATTGAGAGGATATTGGCACAAGTCGTAGGCCCCTCGTGTGCTTTGTATCAGAAGAAAGTGTGTTTCTTGAACCTGACAAAATCACTTTGCACAACCCGAAAGGGCGTAGTCTTTGAACTTGTACATACAGATTTCAATCAAATTCTTGCCTGCCTTTTACCTGGTAAGGCACAAGGCAGGGCGAGGCAAGCTAAATCCTTGAATGCACTAAATATGAACTTGGCTGAACTGAAAGTGTATTTGCATATAGAGGCTAAGGCGGACAAAAGGGCTTTTTGGGCTGACTCAAACCTTATCCCCACGTGCTCGCACTGGGCTCTATTTAAACAACTTCCAAAAATCTATTTTTAAAAACGCTACGAACGAATGGGTAGTTGGAATAGATTTGTTTGCGACACTTCCCTCTCGGGAGGGCCAGCGATCTTTCTAAGAAAATTTGGCGACACTCGCCAGTTTCGTCCGTCATCAGCATTAATCGACGCCGTCTTTTGATTGATTCGTATCACTAAACCTTCGATGTGTCCTTGATCAGTATCAAACTCAACACGATCACCTATTCTGAAGGCCATCAGTTGCGTCTTTCTCCTATTCTCAGAATAAAAGTTAAGTCGCACTATTATTTCTCGATGTAAGCTCCTGAGCTCTGACTCTGATAAATGATCGAGATTTATCTTTTTCATCGCAGCACACTCGTCTCAAAACAAGCGTCTAACTCATTTTGGATTTTTCCGAATACGGAATCAAGAAGCTTGCCCAGTTTCCTATTCTCAGTATGGTTGGCATTTGAAGCGACATAACCAATAAAATTATCCATATCACCTTCCCATCCTGAAATTTTGACGCCATCTTTGGTTTTAAATCCAGTCAAAATAATTTTGTCGCTATCAGGATCATAAGTAGAATCTAGAAGTGCCTTAAACTCATCGTTCGTCAGATCGATTGATAGATATTTTTCACCAGGCTCTGGAGCATAGTCCTTAAAAACACTGCTGTCATAAAGGTGGCCGCGCCAACCGGATAACTCCCCGCCCTCATTACAGTGAGTACATTGCCAGATGATCACTGCTGATGGCAGATCCAGCCTCTTCAGAGATAAAGATCCTTCGCACTTCTTACGACTCACTTTTACTCGGCACGGAATGCCAGAAGTAAAAGCCGGTAAATTGGGTCTTGAGGTCGCCGCAGATATAATTCGGCCCAAGTAATTTCTGAATTGCCAAGCGCCGTCTGGCAACTCAAGCAAACCCTCGACAGGTGCAAGATGTCTGATGTCTGTAATATGTTGTGCCATAATCCTCCAACATTTTTTAGAGAAAATACACTGAGACATCACGGCTTGTCAAAAAATCTCATTTTTTAAACTGCCATTATTTTTTGCTTGCTCACCACTTGAATGATATAAGTTTGCTAAACCATTAGGAGCAAACCTTGGGTAAACCAGAATCGACCGATAACAAAATTTCAATGCTACTCAAAGCTCTTGGTGGGGATTTCTCTAAAGTGAAATGTTCTCACTGTGGCGAACTTGAGTTTCTGATTCCGGTGGACGTGCCATTCGATGAAATCTTTTTGGCAAACTATCATTGCGACAAATGCGACGAAGCCACTCTCTCAGCCACGGAGCCAATGGCCGAGGTTTAAAACAGAGACAACTCGGTTTCCTTAGAACAATTGGCTGTAAATTGATTTCTGAATAAAAGGCACCGACTTTCGAAAGCGCTAACTGATGCTCGGTCCCCGTGAAACTCGATGAAAAAAATTTTCGACTTTACACAAATTTGCCAATTTTATAAGGGGGACAAATATCATCACAAGTCAGCAATCGCGAGCTAAACCGTCCAGCTCGCGACCATCAAATAAGTG
>JAYVXS010000327.1:0-10050 GCA_043784965.1 Bdellovibrionales bacterium | reverse complement strand
GAAAAGGTCTCGAAAACGCCAGGAGCGAAGCGCCCAGACTAGCGAAGCGGCGATTGCAACAGAAATCTGATGAAATATCCGGGCTAGTAGTTTCTTCTGGCCCAAGGGCTAGCTGTACACCAGGCTTGTCCAAACCATGAGCTTAGTAGTAAGATCAAACTGTGAAGGTAAAAGCTATTTTCAAATTTTCTGGCCTTATTTTTTGTTTTGCAGCCTTTATGGTTTCGGCAGCGCTGACTTTTCATTTAGATGAAAGGCTTTTTTCGATAGAAGTAATCGATATATCTTGGACGTCTCAAGCGAAAGAATATTGTCTTGAGCAAAGGCTCTTATGTGAATTTTTTCAAAGGGACCTGGCGGCTAAGCTGAACCAAGAAGTTGATAAAAAGATCTGGCAGGTAGATCTTTCGACTTTGCGGGCCCGACTCATGCAAAACAATTGGTATAAGATGCTGGCCGTTTCACGTGTTTATCCAAATAAAATCAGTCTCAATGTTGATATTGAGATGCCAATTGCATTGGTCACAAATAATTCTGAAATTTTTGCTGTGGCGGAGGATGGTAGACTTCTCATGGCAGTAAAAAATTCATTTTTACCAGCGCTACCAGTACTAAGAGATGAAAATTCATATCGTAATTTTGGACTTCGAAAAATTGCGGTGAATTTGCTTAGAGAGATTTCAGTGGGTTCCGAACTTTCGCTCAAATCGATTGCCGAAATGACATACTCAAAGGATGAAAGTTTCAGTTTACTAATCTTACCAAGTAAAAATATTGTGAAAATGAATGCCGATCATATCGCAATTAAAGCCGCGCGTGTCGCACAAGTAATAGAATATCTCAACAGCAATCAAATGAATGGTCGCGTCATCGACGCGCGATTCTCGAAGAAAGTTCTTGTCAGACTGCGTAAGGGTTCGTAGCCTTAGGTATGTCCGATCGCATCGGACTTTTGTCCTCAACACAAATGGATTGTGTTGAGAGCAGCGTAGATTTTAGGCCAAATGAATGAACAACTAGACGTGCAAATTAATAAGTTCACGGATGAATTTTAGGATGAATTAGGGATGAGCAAAGCATCGCATAAAAAATCAAAATTTATCGCCGGACTTGATATCGGCACCAGTAAAATTAGTTTTATCATTGGTTCCATTCAAAGTCCCTGGGCGCCCTCAAATGTTTATGAAGAAAAATCTCAGAACACAAAGACAGCAGTATCAAATTTAAAATTGGGAGCGCAAACCGCCAATAATAGTATTGGCTCGCTACACGACTGGAATATGAATATCATTGGTTTGGGATCTGCCCCTAGCAACGGTATTCGCCAGGGTGCCGTGGTCAATGTTGAGGCGACCATCGAATCGATTCGCCGGGCGCGTGAAGAGGCTGAGCTTATGGCCGGCGAAGTGGTTGATGAAGTTTATGTTTCAATCGGTGGAACTCATATCAAAAGTTTTGACTCAAAAGGTATGGTCGCAATTCGCAATAAAGAAGTGCGGCCCGAGGATGTTGTTCGTGTCATTGAGGCGGCAAAAGCGGTTGTAGTTCCGGCAGATCGCGAAGTATTGCACGTTTTGCCGAGAGAGTTCAAATTGGATGATCAAGAAGGAATTTTTGATCCGATTGGGATGACAGGTGTCAGATTAGAAGCCAATGTACACATCATTACGGCCGGCCGAACTTCCCTGCAAAATGCCCTGAAATGTACTGAGCGAGCTGGACTCAAAGTGAAGAGCTTAGTGCTGCAACAGTTTGCTAGCGCACTTGCGGTTTTAAGTGAAGACGAAAAAAAATTAGGTGCCGCGGTTATTGATATTGGTGGTGGCACTAGTGATGTAATTTTGTTTGCGAACGGCAGTGTAGGATACACCGGCCTGGTTCCGGTTGGCGGGATTCAATTCACTCAAGATATATCAATGGGTCTCCGCACGCCATTTGCAAATGCCGAGCTGCTTAAGCGAAAATTCGGCGCAGCTATTGCTGAATTTATAGATGAAACTGAAAAAATTGAAGTCGATGGCGTTGGTGGCCGAAATCCACGAAGTATATTGCGCCGAGAGCTTGGTCAAATTATAGAGGCACGAGCCGAAGAAACTATGTTGTTAATCTATCAAGATGTTTTAGCCAGCGGTCTTTCTCAGCAGTTGGGCTCTGGAGTAGTTTTGACCGGCGGTGGTGCCGATCTTGAGGCAATGGTTGAGATGGCCGAATTTGTTTTTGATATGCCGGTCAGAAAAGGTTTGCCATTGAAGGTAGGCGGTTTGGCTGATGTTGTGAAATCGCCTATATACGCCACGGCAGTGGGTCTTTTGATGTATGGATTAGAAAAAGAGAAAATCAATATTTCACCCGAAATCGAATCTGGGATGCACGATCTTTTTTCTGGAATCGGTTCTAAAATGAAATATTTTTTTGGCGAGCTTTTAAAAAATTAAGCGAACTCTCATTTGAGCGAGAGTTTTTCGGGCGTAGCCTAGGAGGAAAAATGTTTGAACTAGAAGAAAACGTCAATATCGGCGCAAATATTAAAGTTGTGGGCATCGGTGGCGGTGGAAACAACGCAGTTTTAACAATGATCGACGGTGGCTTAACAGGTGTCGAATTCATTGTGGCAAATACCGATCGCCAAGCATTAGCGGCTCATAAAGCCTCACAAAAAATACAACTTGGCAAAGAACTTACTAAAGGTTTAGGCGCTGGTGCAAATCCTGAAATTGGTAAACGAGCTGCGATCGAATCCTATAATGATATTGTCGAAGCACTTCAGGGTGCCGACATGGTTTTTGTTACGGCAGGAATGGGGGGCGGAACCGGAACTGGTGGAGCTCCAATCGTTGCCAAAATTGCTCGTGAACTCGGTGCACTCACCATTGGGGTAGTGACTCGTCCATTTACCTTCGAGGGAAAAAAGCGAATGCGCCATGCAGATGGCGGTATCCAAGAGCTCAAAGAAAACGTCGATACTTTGATTGTGATTCCAAATCAAAAATTGCTATCAATTTCGAACTCGCAAACGCCGTTGCTTGAGACTTTCAAAAAGGCCGATGAAGTCTTGCTTCATGCCGTGAAAGGCATTTCAGATCTTATCAATATTCGCGGACTCATCAATCTCGACTTTGCAGATATTCGAACGGTTATGTCTTCAAAGGGCATGGCAATCATGGGTGCTGGTCGAGCACGTGGCGAGAATCGCGCCGTTGAAGCCGCGACCGCTTCAATCTCATCACCACTTCTCGAGAATGTTTCGATTGAAGGGGCAACTGGAATTATAATAAATGTGACCGGAGGCAGAGAACTTAGTTTGATGGAAGTCAACGAAGCGAGCACGCTCATCACTGAGGCAGCTCATGAGGATGCTGAGATCATTTTCGGAGCAGTCATCGACGAATCGATGGGTGATGAAATTCAAGTGACGGTAATCGCCACTGGTTTTGGAAAAGACAATGCTGGTATGGGTGCATTCGACACTCAGCAGATGCAGGCATTGGCTCATCAAATGAGATCTTCGCAACAGATGAATCAAATGGCGAATACGCATCAGTTTATGGCGCAGCAACAGCCTCAACAGAACTTAGGATATGCTCATCAACCGAATATGCAGCCGGGACAGCCGCCGAATATGCAACCAGCTTATATGCCACAAATACCAGCGCAACCGTATCCAGCTGCGCAACCGTATCCAACTGCGCAGCAGGTGCATGCTCAGCAAGCGATGCCTTATCCGATGACATCGCCCCCTCCGCACTATCCTAATACCGATCAACAGGTGACTGCCAGTCCAGCCCATGGGGGTGGGGTTTCGGAACAGAATGCTCAAGCAGCAAGACAAAATTATGAGGCTTATCAAGCTTCAGAAGCAGTTGGAGGAGCGGCAAAACCCCTTCCAAGAGAGGCCTTGCTAGCAAAGGCAAAGGCCTATCGTGATAGCCAAGCGCAAAGATTTAAGGCGGGCGTACCCGAACAATTATCAATGGATGTTGAAACCGGTGATCCACTGGATCTAGCGCGAAGACTTGCGAATGAAATGGCAAACTCACCATTTGAAAATCGTAATCTTGAGGTTCCAACATTTTTACGCCGTAAAAAATCTGACGAAATTGATGGAAGCATCGGTTAAATTCAGATAAGCTTTCGCTTGTGAAGGCCTATTTCATCTCTGATATACATCTTAAAGATTCGCATGAACCGAGTAGCCAAAGTCTACTCGGTTTTTTAATTCAGCTTGAAAAATCTATAGGTACTAAAGATCCATTCACCCATCTTTTTTTAGTGGGTGATATTTTTGACCTCTGGATTGGATCTCATCAGTTTTTTATTGAGAAATTTCAGGCCATTGTTGAACAATTAAAAATCTTGCGGCAGCTAGGCATTGAGATTCACTATTTTGAAGGCAATCACGATCTTTATTTAAAGGATTTTTGGCAAGAAAAGCTGGGAATTAAAGTGCATGCAAAAGATGCTGTTTTTCAGCTGGGATCATTTAAGGTACGGGTGGAGCACGGTGATCTAATTAATCCAGAGGATAAAGGCTACTTATTCTTATATCGATTTTTGCGAATGAGACCCATCTCTTGGCTGGCAAAAAAATTACCCAGTTCGCTAGTCAAGTTCATCGGAACAAAAGCAAGTCAAACAAGTCGCAACTTCACCTCGACAGCAAAGCATATCCCAGATGATAAAATTAGAGAATTGATTAGACTACACGTCTTGAGCCTTAAAGATCATAACTTTGACTTAATAGTAAGTGGCCATGTTCATGTGCGAGATGACCAGAGTTTTTTAAAAGAAAGTGTTCTGGTTCGTAGTATAAATTTGGGCTCATGGTTTGATCAACCCAAATGTTTTGTATTGAGCGAGACTGAAGCGCGCTTTTATCAAATTAAAGAAGATGGTACTTTAGAGAAGTCGCTCTAGTGAGTGGCAGTTTCATCCACTTTTTTTGCCGACCACTTCGATGAAAAATATGCGAATTTTTTCAAAACTCTTGTATGGTAAGTGTTCTTAAGTACCCAATAAAGTTTTCGAAACGGCCAAAACGGATAATTACATAAAAATTGATAGGTTAAGCTAATGAAGCTATGAACTTTCCAATAAATTCTCGATGTCGAACGATCGAGAACGACTTTTTCTAGAGTTGGTAGGAAAACCAGTGAGAAGGAATGGCTTAAGCGTCGCAAAAATAAATTTACTGGAAGGGACAATGGCTTCTTGCGAAAGCTCATGGTAGAGCGGCCATAGTTGGTATTTTCGAGAGCTTGTGAAAATGAATATACTGCTGGCGCAGCAAAATCAAAAAATCTTAGGAACTTAAATCTAATTTGAAACAAATCCAATTCGGAAAGTAAACCAAACGAAAATCTAGTTAAAGAAATTGAAAGATATTCAGAAAAATTTTCGCAGAAATAATTCAATTCGCCAAGTGGATTAGCTGACTCCTCGATAAAAAAACAAATTTCAAGGCGATCTTTATATTTTAAAAAATCTCTAATTTGACTCTCTTGAGAATAGGAAAGTCGCTTTTGGCAAATAATTTGTATGCCAAAGCCAAGTTCAAGTGCCTTTTGAATTTGCAATTTGTTTTCACTTAGTTCAAAGCCTGGACCACATTGAATACGGACTTTGGGGGCAAATTGCTTTATGAGTTGTAGCAGCTCGTCAGCATCCTATCGCCACCAAAAATGGCTTGGAATTATGACTAAATGTCCATCTTGAATCTTATTTTCAATGGCTCCTTTAATTTGCATCGGATTTAGCGCGCTGGCCGCTAGTCCCAGATTAGACCGGGCCAAAACATTTTCTGAAGATAGAAATGAGCAAATTCCAAAATATGAATATTGGTTAAATTCCAGGGCCGAATTCATTTTACTGACTTACTTCTTTAAGTAATTGTTCGGCATGAGCAAGACTCGTTTTGGTAATTTTTTCTCCGGATATTAAGCGCGCAATTTCATTTATCCGTTCTTTACTCTTGAGTTCGTAAACTTCCATTTGCACGCTACTTTTAGACTGTGATTTCTGAATAAAAAAGTGAATATCACCAAAACTCGCAACTTGTGGTAGGTGGGTAATGCAAATAACTTGGCTGCCATTTGCGATCGATCTGAGCTTGCGGCCGACTTTCTCTGCAGTTGGTCCGCTCACACCCGCGTCGACCTCGTCGAACAAATAGGTGCGAGGATATTTTGCATGGCCAACAACTCGCTTGATAGAGAGCAAAATACGACTAAGTTCCCCACCGCTGGCAAATTTTGAAAGTGATTTTGCTTCTTCATTTTTTGAATTTTGTGTACAAAACTCTATGTGGGTAATTCCTGTTGTACTGAGCTCGCCGAGCTTCTCTATCTTAATTGCAAAGGTGACGCCCTTCATATTGAGATCGAGAAGCTCTTCGCCCACACCCTTACTAAGAAGTTCAGCTGCAGTGACTCGACGTTTGTGAAGTTCGAGCGCAAGCTTTTTAAGCTCACCTTCAAGTGAAAGCACTAATTTTTGTTTTTCAGCAATTTCACTCTCAGAGTTTTCAAGTGTTGAAATTTCACTTTCTATATTTTTAAAAGCATTTAGGATTTCATCAGCAGTTGAGCCGTATTTTTTTTGCAAACCTCGCAATCGACTTAGTCTTTGCTCAAGCTCTTCTAGTTTTTCAGGGTCTGCTTCTAGATTTTGTGAGTAATCTCGGAGCTCGTATCCGAGCTCGCTAATCAAAGTTTTGACTTGCTCAAGAACTTCGAATTTTTCAGCTAGAGACGCATCTAGTTTCTTAATGTCATGGCCGCGAGTTAAAATAAAGTGAAGTTTGTTATTCACAGAGTCTTCATCGTCAAACAGGAGTCGTTCAGTTTGCTCAATAAACTCGGTAAGGCGAGAGGTATTTTTCAGGCGTTTGGTTTCGTCTTCAATCAGGGATTCCTCACCAGAGCGTAGATCCAAGGCTGCTATTTCGTCTCTTTGATAAATTAAGAAGTCTAGGCGTTGATTTTTCTCACGAGTCTTTGAACTCAACTCCAATATCTCTTCTTGAAGCTCACGAAACTGTAAAAATTTTACCTCGTAATCAGCGCGCAATTTCCAGACGCCGCTATACTGATCCAACAAATCCAAATGGTATCTAGGAGAAAGTAAATTGCGATTTTCGTGTTGGCCCGTCATTTCGATCAGTGGAACCGCTTGTCCGGTCACTTCAACAAGTGGAGAGACGACGTCTCTTAACGAAGCAAGTGTACTGAGACTCCCATTTAAGTAAATACGACTCTTATTTTGATTAGAGACGACGCGTTTTACAATGAGTTCGTTATCGAGAACTTCTATCCCCATAGCAATCATTCGCTCTTTAATGTCAGGCCGCTTAGTGAGATCAAAAGCACCTTCGATTGTAGCATTCTCTTGCCCAGAACGAATCGTATCGGCTAATGCTTTTTCTCCCATAAGAAGTCCCAGGCTTTTGAGTAAAATCGATTTGCCGGCGCCAGTTTCTCCGCTCAAAATATTGAGTCCTGGTCCGAAATTCATATGAACATTGTCGATAATTGCAAAATGGCTGACTTTAAGTTCAATAAGCATAATTTAAGCCCTCTCTCCAAATTTTAATTTTTCTCTCAGAAGAGTGAAGTAGTTGTGTCCCGGCTTTCGGATTACAAAGTGGTCCACATCATGTCTCATGACAATAACTTCATCATCAATCGTAAGCTCTCCATAACTCGTGCCATCGACAACGAATGAGGCATTTTTACTTTTAGGTAATAGTCTAAGTGAGAGTTGTAAATGATCCGGAAAAATAAGCGGACGGCTCGTCAATGCATGTGGACACACAGGTGTCAAAACTACTGCCTTTGCGTCGGGATGAAGAATCGGGCCGCCGGCAGCTAAATTATAGGCGGTCGATCCGGTGGGTGTAGCAATGATCAAAGCATCGGCTTTGTATTCAGAAACCAATGATTTTTGGCTATAAATACTAAGGCCGATGAGGTGTTCACTTCGTCCCCGCTCAATAACGGCATCGTTTAAAGCGATAATTTCTTCTCTTATTTTGCCATTTCGCTTAATTGTCAGGTGAAGTTGTGCTCTTGGCCTAAACTCCATTTTATTTTGCAGAGTTTGCTGCACAGTCCGGTACAGTTCTTTGCTCTTAACTGACGTCAAAAATCCGAGAGAGCCCATATTTACACCTAGGATGGGCGTTGGACGACCGTTTAGCATTTTCACGGCACTTAAATAAGTTCCGTCACCGCCGAGCACGATGACCCAATCGAGACTATCTAAGTTCCGCGCAGAAACACGTTTGCATTTTTTCAGTAGCGTCTGTTTTGGCGCTGAAAATACCTTAAACTTTTGATCGAGCAGGTGATGCGCCAGTTCGCGGGCCTTACCGATAGCAAGGGGCGTCTGCGGTCGATAAATGATGCAAATATTTCGTGGGTGAAACTTAGCTAATTCTATATTCGTCGACATTATTGGAGCGTCCTTTAAATTAAACCATCACGTCTTAGTAGGGCATCTGGATCAGGCTCTCTGCCACGAAATTTCTTGTAAAGAATCATCGGATGCTCGCTGCCACCACGTGATAAGATATTAATTCTAAAACTCTCGGCAACCTCTTGATTGAACAGGCCACGTTCTTTAAAGAGCTCAAACGCATCGGCATCGAGAACCTCTGCCCACTTATAGCTATAATATCCAGCAGCGTAGCCGCCTGAAAAAATATGGCTGAAATTTGCAGATCGGCACATACCTTCGATAAATGGTAAGAGTTGAGTTCGCGAGAGAATTTTCTTTTCAAAACTATCCACATCCTGAATTTGATCAACCGGAGTGGAATGCCAAGCCATATCTAATAGTCCAAATTGAAGTTGTCGCAAGGATGAAAAGCCTGCTTGAAATTGTGTGGTCGCTTTAATTTTATCAGTGAGTTCAGTTGGAATTTTTTCTCCAGTTTTATAGTGGCTTGCAAATAGATCGAGCGCCTCTTTTTCTAGAACCCAGTTCTCCATGATTTGAGAGGGTAGCTCGACAAAGTCCCAAAAGACATTGGTGCCAGAGAGCGTGGTGTATTTGCAATTTGATAAGAGCCCGTGAAGTGAGTGGCCAAATTCGTGAAATAAAGTGCGCACCTCATTCATATTTAGCAGGGATGGCTTACTTTCGGTAGGCTGAATGAAATTACAGACGATACTAATATGCGGACGAGATACTTCTCCGTTAGACAAACCTTGGTCACGATAACTGGTCATCCATGCGCCACTACGCTTACCTTTTCTTGGAAAGAAATCAGCATAGAAAAGACCAATAAAATCCTTAGTCTTTTCATTAATCACTTCGAAACACTGCACATCAGGATGATAAACTGGAATATCCTTAGTTGGATTGAATACCAAGCCGTATAGCTTGCGAGCATGCTCAAAGGCGCCATTGATCACTTTATCAAGTTGAAAATAGGGGCGAAGAGCTTCTTCATCAAAATCATATTTTGAGATTTTTAATTTTTCAGAAAGATATCCGTAATCCCAAGGCATAAGCTCATATTCTTCACCTGGCAAAGTTTTTTGAAATTCTTTGACTAGGGCTAAATCGCGTTTTGCTGCCGGTAAGGATTTGTCGACCATGCGATTTAAGAAACTCATGACCTGCTCTGCCGTTTGTGCCATTCTCTCTTCAAGAGTAAATGCCGCAAAATCTTGAAATCCTAAAATTCTTGCACGCTCATCTTTAAGTTTTACAATTTTTAGACAAAGAGTTTTATTTTCATTTGGCCCCTCAGTGGCGCGCGAATTAAAAGCTCTCCACAGTTTCTCTCGCAATGTTCGCTTGTCTGCATAAGTTAAAACAGGACTATAGCTAGGGGCTTGCAAATTGAGTAACCATCCTGTTTTGCCGGCATTTTTTGCTGCTTGTTCAAAAGAATCAAGAGCAGATTCTGGCAAGCCTGAAAGCTCCAGTTTATCTGTTATGAGCAATTCAAATTCATTGGTCGATCGCAAAATGCGATCTGAATACTCAAGTCCAATCTGTGCAAGCTCTTGATCAAGTTCGCGCATTCTTTGTTTTTTAGCTTCA
>JAYVXS010000326.1:0-10067 GCA_043784965.1 Bdellovibrionales bacterium | reverse complement strand
AAAAAAGGAAAGAACCTCTAAGATGGCTAACTTTCAGTCGGCGTCGCCAGGCGAATCCCGAGCTCGATCAACTGATCGCGACTCACCGTACTCGGGGCCTCAGCCATAAGATCAGTGGCCTTTGCCGTCTTTGGAAAGGCAATGACATCTCGAATGGCATCGGTGTTAGTGAGAATCATTACCAAGCGATCAATTCCCCAGGCGATCCCGCCATGCGGAGGTGTACCGTACTGAAGTGCTTCGATAAAAAAGCCAAATTGCTTCTTGGCATCTTCAGGCGTGAAGCCCAATGTTCTAAACATAGCATCTTGAACTTCTGAACGATGAATTCGAATACTCCCGCCAGCGATTTCGTTACCGTTGCAAACCAGATCGTATGCTTTGGCGAGCATGACTCCGTAATTTTTTTCATTGCCATTGGCAAGGTCGTCATAAAAATCATCTTGCGGCGAAGTGAACGGATGATGCCTGGCCATCCAACGACCAGCTTCAGGGCTAAATTCAAGCAGCGGAAAATCAATAACCCACAAAAATTTATCTTTTGTTTGATCGATCAGTTTCAACTCACTACCTATAAACAAACGAATAGTTGAAAGTGCCGCGCAGGCGGTTTCAAATTGATCCGCAACAATGAACCCGACACCTTTACCATCTGGACAAAGCTTCTTAAATATTTTAGCGAGTTGATCTTCGGTCATGAATTTAGCAATCGGAGTATTTAATTTGCCAGCCGCATCGGCCTTAATCCAAATGAGACCCTTGGCACCGGCCTTTCTTGCCATCTCGGTAAGCTTATCAAGAAATGAACGCGAAAATTCAGCGCCTTGAGAAACACCAAGGCCTTTTATCGCACCCTTTTTAGCAAGTACATCATTAAAGGCCTGAAATTGGGTTCCACCAGCGACGTCTGTTAAATCGCAGAGTTCAAGCCCAAAACGCAAATCTGGCTTATCGTTGCCATAGCGATTCATACATTCATAAAAGCTCATACGTGGAATCGGCCCAAGCTCAACGCCGCGAAATTCTTTCCAGATTTTACGCGCCAGTCTTTCGTTCAGTGCCATTACGTCATCTTGATCAACAAAGCTCATCTCAATATCAATCTGACTAAACTCAGGCTGGCGGTCTGCACGCAAGTCTTCATCGCGAAAACATCTAGCCATTTGAAAGTAGCGATCAATGCCACCAATCATCAACAGCTGCTTCAGGGTTTGTGGACTTTGCGGGAGCGCATAAAACTGCCCCTGATTCACTCTTGATGGCACCAAATAATCGCGGGCCCCTTCTGGAGTTGATTTATAAAGAATTGGCGTTTCAATTTCATAAAAATTCTCATCACTTAAAAAATTTCTCGCAGAACGAACAATTTCGTGACGCCTCTTTAGATGCAAATGCAGACGTTGACTACGAATGTCGAGATAGCGATATTTCAATCGTAAGGTCTCACTTACGCTCTGATCATTTATTTGAAAGGGTGGCGTAACAGCCGCCGATAAAATCTCGCAGCGACTGGCCACAACCTCGACTTCGCCTGTTTCAAGTTTCACATTTTTCATTCCCTCAGGTCGAGTCCGAACATGGCCGCGAACTGCAACCACATATTCTGAGCGCAAATCTTTTGATTGGCCCATGGAAGCCTGATTCGGATCAAATACCACCTGAACAATGCCTTCACGATCACGAAGATCAATGAAAACAAGGCCACCGTGATCTCTTCTGGAGTCAACCCAGCCCATGATGTTCACTTCTTGTCCAGCGTTTTCAGCTCGCAATTTACCGCAATAAATACTTCTTTTAAGGTCTTTAACAAATTTTTGATTTGAGTCAGTCATCCTACAAGCTTATCTCACTTCAAATCATTTTGGCAATGCTCTCTCAAGGTCTTACAAATAAAAAGTACGCCGCCCGGCGTGGCCTGTTCTATAGATTACTGTTGCTTGACGAATCCGGCCGATGTTATTTTGAATACTTAATACTTTTCAAAAGAGGAAATTCTATGCCGAAATTCAAAGTGGAATGTGACTCAAAACACTCAATTAAGGACACCTTTGGTAAAGTGAAAACTTTTTTAGATACTGATGCTGACATCAAGAAATTGGACCCGGGCGCCAAGATCACATATAATGAGCAGCTGCTTACCGGCAATGCAAAGGGCAGTAAGTTTGATGCCGAGATCAAAGTCTTGAGTCGAGAGAACGGCGCCAAGGTTGAAATTGAAGTGAGTTTGCCGATGCTTTTGATCCCAATCAAAGGAATGGTCCAGGCATCTATCCAAAAAAAATTAAAGACGGCGCTGAGCTAAAAGTAGTTTTATGGCTCCTGTAAAAAAAAATGTAAAGAAAGTGGCGAAAGCAAAGAAAAGCTCTGCGCTTAGACAAGAGTCAGGGCCAAAAGCTGAGCTCAATACCAAAGAGGCTCCTCGAGTCATTCATCCTGAAATTATGGATGATGTTTCGCCAGATGAATTGGATCACGATAAAATATCAGAATTTGATGAATCCCTTGCTTTTGAAAATCCTGGCAAAATTGATGTGGTGAACGCAGACGATGCCGAAGATATTTTGCTTCAAGCGCTTGCAACCAAGAAGAAAACAAAAAGCTCAAATGAAAAAGCCCTTACCACTCTCGACCCGATCAATGCTTACTTGGCAGAGCTCAAAAAATATCCGCTCTTAACCAAAGAAGAAGAACATGCCTTGGCACTTAGATATCGCGAACACAACGACGCAAAGGCTGCTGAACGATTAGTCACTGCTAATTTGCGATTTGTGGTAAAAGTCGCTGCTGAATATTCAAAGTTCGGTGCCAAGCTCATTGATCTAATTCAAGAAGGTAATGTTGGCCTGATGCACGCCGTGCGAGAATTTAACCCCTATAAGGGGGCTCGACTCATTACTTATGCCGTTTGGTGGATTCGCGGATATATCCAAGAATATTTGATGCGCCAATATTCAATGGTGCGAATTGGCACAACTGCAAATCAACGCAAACTTTTTTACCGTTTACAAAAAGAAAAAGAACGTCTCG
Organism: Bdellovibrionales bacterium; assembly: GCA_043784965.1. Taxonomy (GTDB): domain Bacteria; phylum Bdellovibrionota; class Bdellovibrionia; order Bdellovibrionales; family JAMPXM01; genus JAYTQQ01. The sequence goes on along the minus strand of JAYVXS010000326.1, from coordinate 7,040 downwards.
ATGCCATGGGCAAAGAGCCTAGCTTTGCGCTTTTAAGTAGTCGACTCGGCGTTACCGAACAAGAAGTATTGGATATGACCAATCGAATGTCGGGCCGTGACGTTAGTTTAAATCAGCCGGTGGGCGACGAAGGCAAAACGAGTCTTCTTGATTTTGAAAAAATCGATGAAGTCGGTGTTGACGAAAAAATCGGTCGCAGCGAAGAACTGCAAATATTGAGTGAGAATATCGATGCCATTCGCGATCAGTTAAGTCCAAAAGAAACTTTCATTTTAGAAAATCGCATGCTTTCAGACGAGCCTATGACTCTGCAAGAAATTGGCGATCACTACGGCACCACTCGAGAAGCGGTACGCCAACTCGAAGCCCGGCTGATGTCAAAAATTAAAAATGCTTTCATTGAAGCACATGCTAATAAGATCAAAGAATAGGCTCTAGCCCTAAGCTAGACGGATCAGGCATCGGCATAGGAGTTGGCTCGGGCGTCGGCGTAGGTTCAACTGGCCTAACTTCAGGGGCACCATTTTGAATCCATTTAAGAATTAAAAATTTTTCTAAATCGGTCAATGCTATGCCTGGTGCCTTCGGCATTGTTCCCGAAATAATTTCATCTCTGATACTCGCAAGTGCGGCGTGAACATTTGCGTAGGTCTCAAGGTTCAAATTGCCAGAATTTTTAGTGCTATTGCTATGGCATTTAATACACTTGGTTTCAAGAACAGCTGACTCAATCAAAGCAAAAGTAAGTGGTGCCTTGATTTTATCTTGAGCCCCATCAAATGGAACCACGGGATTCTTATCAACCCATTCTTATCAACCCATTCTTATCAACCCGATAGGCACATGCTCCAAGTAAAATGGCCACGAAGAATAAACCTGATTTAAAACGCATATGCCTCATTTTTACATTCCCGAGATGACAAAACTGCAATATTAAAGTGCTAAAATACACGGTCTGATCTCATTATTTTAATCAATACAAATTCAAATTACAAAAGGCCTTCAAATATTTAGTCATAAGTTGAGCAAGGCTCGACAAGGCTATTGTGCCATAGACTTAAGTGCAAAATGGCACCAGAAAGCTGGACGGAATCTTGCAGTTGAGTATTGATGGTGCGCTTTGCGCCCACAGGTTATTGATACAAAGGACCAGTATGTTTTTGACTACGAACAGCCCATTAAAGACTGAAGCCGAGACATCTTGCTCTTCGGAAGTGAAGGCTTATGGTAATATTGTCGCTTTCAAAATCAGTGAAAAAAAGCTACTGGGTTTTCATGTAGACAATATGCAAGTGGCTGAATTGGATCCAGACATCTGGAACCTAATTGACCAAAAGTCATTTATTAAAACGCTCAGTTCACATGAAAGTGAAATGTGGGACGAGGTTATTTCTTGGAGTGACGAAAAGGATTCAAATGTTGAAGATGCCCATATAAAGCAAAAGGTGCGCTCGCTTTCGATTAACGTGACCCAAGTTTGCAATTTGAGATGTACCTACTGCGCTGCTGACGGCGATGGAACCTATGGCTCAAAGGTCATGAAAATTGATATCAGTCAGGTTACGCCGCAAATTGAACTCATATTGAAACGTCTCGATGATCATGAGAAATTTACAATTAACTTTATTGGCGGCGAACCGCTCATTTATCCCGAGGCGCTTGAGGCAATTGCCGAATTTACCAATGCCTTAGCCACACCTCGTGGAATTCAAGTTCGCTACGACCTAACGACCAATGGCACTCTGATCTCATCTGATGTCGCCGATATGTTAGGCCGTTTTGCAGTGAATGTAACGGTCAGTCTCGACGGCCCGACTGAAATGAATGATCTCGCTCGTCCAACAGCTGGCGGCGGGGGCTCCACCGAAAAATGCCTTAAAGGCGTGACCGAACTGTTTAAAATACATGACCAATTGGGATCAGTGAATGTCCATAGCGTGTTTGGGTCTCATAATACTGAAGTCTTTAATACCTATGTGTTTTTGCAGAAATTCAATTGGGATATGATCTTTTTCACTTATGCCACCGGCTCAGATGACGATGTCTATAGCCCAATCTATCTGAAAGAGCTCTTTAGAGTCGCTGATTTTGCCTTTGGGCAAGGTGGCGAAGCCGCGCTTCGAAAAATCTCTCAATTTAATGATTACTTTCAAATACTGGATTCACAAAAAAGAATACATAATTATTGTGGGGCAGGTAAGTCAGTGCTACAGATCGACACCCAAGGTAAGTTTTATGCTTGCAATTGGTTTGTTGGCGATAAAAAAGAAGAATTGGGTTCGGGCCTCAATTTGGATCAAGCGAAGATAAACAAATACGCAGAACCCTTAGTAAAACTAAATAATTGCGGAGATTGTTGGGCCAAGTATTTGTGCGGCGGAGGTTGCATGTTTGTACATCGCTCACGCACTCAAGATAAACACAAAAAGGATCCTGAGTTTTGTACTCGAACCAGATCCATTATACAAAAGGGGCTAGAATACTATGAAGAATCACGAAGGTCTGAAAACAAAGGAGAACGCAGTGAAATTTATTAAGAAAGCAAATCCAAATAAAGAGAAGCTGGCAGTTCGCAAAGTAGACGGCAAGAAAGTAACTGTTGAAAAGACCATGTCAACTGGCTGTGTACCAACCGGCCACGATTAAAGTTTTTCATTGAGGCCTCACTAAGCACCCATCTAAGGCCTCTAGTTCGCTTGTCAGATGTACTGCTCGTAGACTATGATGCCCCGCTAGGGGCCGTCAAATAATGGTTTAGGAGCAAATTTGGGTTTTTTGGTTCGTTATTTTAATGCTTCCAAAAAGTTTTTAGAAAAACACCTCCAAACGCTCATGCGCGTGAGTTTTGCACTTTCTATTGCCTTTATTCTCAATCAATTTAGTTTCGATTTTATCGAGTCCTATCTCTACGACATACGCATGAGAATTAAGCCCGTTTCACCACTCTCTGGGCGCATTCAGACGATCGCAATTGATCCAAAAACGATCGACAATATGAACCACACCCCAAATGCCGCCGATCATCTCAAACTACTGAGTCATCTAAAGGATGCTGGGGTTAAGATTGTCATTTACCTCATTAGTCCCGGCGAGGTAGTTGGTAGCTATGATGAACTGGTCGCCCTCGCGCATAAAGCCGAGGAATTCCCGCAATTTTTGATTGCGATTAGCGATGTCTGGCCAAAGAGCCAAGAGGCTAACTTCGTCCCAAGGCCGCCTTTTGAGAAGTTGAAGGCGGTTTCGGCGCCCTATACATCTGATTTAAAATTAGCCGCAAAAGATGATGTTACCAGAAGGATGTTTACCTCTTTTCAAAACGAAATGTTAATGCATCCGACAGTTGCTGGATTTTATAATGCTGAAATTCAAAGTGAAAAAAATATTCGCGGTCTCTTTAAGTTCTTCGCCTCAAATCAAGTATTTATTGATTTTAGACCCTCTGGAACTTATCCACGAACCAGCTTTTACAGTGCCATGAACGGTGGTTTCGAGCGAAGGCACTTTCAAGGTAATATCGTAGTTGTTGGCCGGGATATTCAAGCGACTGTCGATGACTATGTAAGAACGCCATTTTCAAGAGATGTCATCGCCATGAGCTTTTTAGAAATGCATGCCAATATGCTCGATACGATGATTCTGAATTCAGCTTATGTGCAAACTCCGACCTGGCTTAGTTTGCTAATTACGAGCTTGATCTCGATGCTCACAGTCTATGTTGTCCTCTTAGTAAAGCCCACCAAGGGCTTGATTATCCTAGGGGGAGCCTTTGTTTCTTTTTCGATTGTTTGCTTTCTACTTTTTTGGTGGGCTGGCCTGTGGATTGATATGAGCCATCCATTTTTGTCGATTTTTGTGTGCTATTATTTCTTTATACCATACCGATTAATCATTGAAAACCGCAAGAGCTGGGAGTATCTACAAAAAAATCGCCTGCTTACACAAGTTGAAGAACTTAAAACTAATTTCTTAAGTATGATGTCGCATGATTTGAAAACTCCCCTGGCTCGAATCAGCGGCATGACAGAGGTCGTACTTGGAGATACTTCAAGCCTTTCAGATCGGCAGCGGGATGCGGTTTTCAATATTAGAAAGTCTTGTGACGAGTTAGTTGAATTCATTAGTTCGATTTTGAATCTGGGCCGCGTCGAGAGCAAAGAACTTAAACTACATTTATCTAGCAAAGATCCCAATCAACTCATTGATGAAGTGATAGCAAAATGCGAATACGCGGCCAATCAGAAAAATATTAGCATTCAAACTGAGTTTGAAACTCTTTTCAGTCTCAAGATGGATGTCGATCTTATTAGACAGGTATTTTCGAATCTCATCGAAAATGCCATTAAATATAGTCCTGAGAACTCACGTATCTTGGTGTCTACCGAAGAACGTGACGGCTATATCGTCGTGCAAATTGCCGATCAAGGTAGTGGCATACCAGTAGACGAAATTGGTCACGTCTTCATGAAGTTCTATCGAAGTAAGTCCGCAAAATCATCAGTGGTTAAGGGCTCCGGCCTTGGCTTGTATCTTGCTAAATACTTTGTGGAACTCCATAGAGGACGAATTAGCCTGGATAGCTCGCCTGGGCTAGGATCGACCCTCACTGTAGAGTTGCCGCAAAATCAAGTGGAGGCCACCTAGTTTAAGCAAATTAATTGCCGAAAATTGGTAAAAGCGCCCGATTGGTGAACAGCTTTCGTAAACAGCTTATTGTTAAAACGCAGAACGTATTAAAGAGGTAGGATATGCTTAAAATTCTAGTTGTCGATGACGATCAGGGCTTGAGATTTTCGGTAAAAGAGAGTCTCGCTCAACGCGGACAATTTGAAATCGACGAGGCCTTTGATGGCATCAACGCCATAGAAAAAGTGAAGGCAAACTCTTATAGCTTAGTCTTATTAGATGTGGACATGCCTCGCTTAGATGGTCTGGAAGCCTTGACGTTGATCAAAGAATATGACCCTAGTATCATTGTAATTGTCATGACCGCTTATGCGACAATTGACAATGCTGTTCGCGCCGTTAAAGAAGGCGCTTTTAACTATATTTCAAAACCTGTAAAGGGCGAAGAGCTATTAGCCTTAATGGATCGTGCACTAAAGGCACAAAGCTTGATTTCTGAAATTGCCGCCAGCGCCCCGGTATTAATGGAGGCCGGCCGCAAAATCATCGGCAATACCGCCGAAATGCAAAAAGTTTTTAATATAATCAACCGTCTTTCTAAAGTGGATACACCCGTATTAATTCGCGGAGCCTCAGGAACCGGAAAGGAGCTTGTGGCCCGTGCCATTCACTTTAATTCAGCTCGTAAAGAACAAAAGTTTGTCGCCATTAACTGCTCGGCCATTCCTGAAAATTTATTCGAGAGTGAATTATTTGGACATGAAAAGGGCTCGTTCACTGGAGCCTCTGAGCGCAAGGTAGGCAAATTTCAATATGCTGAGGGCGGAACACTTTTCTTAGACGAACTCGGCGATATGCCGGTGCTAATGCAAGTTAAATTGCTTCGCGTGCTGCAAGAAAAACTCTTCACCCCCGTAGGATCAAATCGCGAAATCGAATCGAACGTGCGCGTAATCGCCGCGACCAATCGTCCGCTAGAAGAAATGATTAAAGAAGGCAAATTTAGAGAAGATTTATTCTATAGATTAAATGTAATTCCAATATTTTTACCTTCCTTGGCCGAGAGAAAAAATGACCTTGAGAATTTGATTCAAACTTTCATTAAGAAGTTTAATAAATCTCACTCTCGTCGCGTGATAGGAATGTCCCCTGAAGCCTCATCTGTAATGAAGAAATATGACTGGCCAGGTAATATTCGAGAGCTCGAAAACGTAATTGAACATTCATTTATTTTAGAACCTGGAAATATATTAACTCTAGCTTCTTTACCGGAGTCGGTTTTGATGGCCACCGGCGTGAGCGTTTCAAATTTATCAGCACAAACCATTGAGAGCGAAATCACCGACGAAGATGATTTGGAATCAAGTAGTAGTCTTAGTGACGACTTGGGAGATGAACCCCTTGAGATGGTTTCAATAAATGGCGAAGCACTCGATTTCAATAAGCATAAAGAAGCATTTGAAAGAGAGTTTATCATTAAGGCCCTAAAAGCCTTCAAAGGTCGCATCAATCAAACCGCCTTGCACGCCAATATTCCCAAAAAGACCTTGCTTCGCAAAATCGAAAAGTATGGCATCAATGCGAAAGACTATTTCGAGACGAATTCATAGTTTGCGAGCGGGGCAATTGTGAGGTCTGCCACAAGAGCGAAGTGGCCGAAGCTCATGGATACACCCGGTGTTTAAATCAATGACCTGTGGCTTTGCAGAAGTTGCAGGGCGTTTGATGGAAGAGACGACTTGCGAAGCGGTGTCGCGTATTTTGTTTATGAAATCTATGCCGCTCTGGCAAGTCGATCAGTGGCGAATGAAGCTGATGGAAAAGCGCCTTGTTTTACCGGGCAATCTTGACGTCACTCATCTTGCTGCTGACGAGGTTCACTATCGGACGGTGGATAATAAGAATCCCAAGGGGCTCTTTGCAAAAAGACGTGTGCCTGAGTTCGTAACCAACATAGTGGCCACCAAGGCGGGAAAGATCACTGCAAATGCGGCTGGCAGAGACAGTGTCGCAATAGAAGAATGTTTACTGAAGCTCTCGCCGTCACAGCTTTTGTCGGTAGAGAATTTCGCTGTCGACATGCATGAGCCATTTATGTCGGTGATTCGCACAGAATGCCCAAACGCTAAAATCTGCGTTGATCGTTTTCACCTTGCTCAAAAAGTAAATGAAGCTTTTGATAAAGTTCGAAGAGCTGAGTTTAAAAATGAGTCATCTAGTATTAAAGTTTTGCCTATTATCCCCTATCGCGAAAACATATTGAGTCGTAAAGCTCCACTTTGGGATGGTCCGCTTATCGTAATGCTCAACGGCCGATCTGCAAGTGCCTCAGAGGCCCTAGGTGGCGCACTTCAAGACTATGGTCGTGCCATTATTGTTGGCGAAAGCCAATCTTTCGGCAAGGGTAGTATGCAAGA
>JAYVXS010000325.1:0-10070 GCA_043784965.1 Bdellovibrionales bacterium | reverse complement strand
TTATAGACGTGGGCGGCGTAACTTCTCCTGAGGCTGAAACTGAACCTGATTTTCCGGTGAATGCGTCTCCTATTTTACGAAAAAATCGAGAAAATCCGACTTCTGATTCGGGCCTCACCTGTTGCACTTGTCGCTGCTCAATTGCCTGAGAGCTTGGGTTCATATCCGCTTTGCCAGCAGAAAGGCACAGCGAGGAGTTCGAAAGAATCAAAACACTTAGGAAGCTGGCCACATAAGATGAGGCTTTAGGCATATAAAGCTCGAGATTCTTCATTTTTGTTTCTCCTTCAAGGTATCAATACAAGGATTTGAACTTCAAAGCATGTGCCAGTGGAGATGGGATTTGTTTAGCTTTAAGCCTCGAATTTAAGATAATTCGAGCCCTTAAGACAATTTTTGCTGGGGATTGTCGAGCTTTTAAACAGAGCTTTTAAACAGAGTTTGGGCCCTATCCGTTTTTTGTTGGTCTAGTTAGGTGGTGAAGTTTAGGGGCAGCAGCTACCGATCTCAGTTTTTCGGTTTCGGTCACTGTTATGGGTGGGCCAGCACAAATTGCCTGTGAAATTTGGTGTGAAATTTGGTGTGAAATTTGGTGTCAAAGTTGGTGTCAAAGTTGGTGTCAAAGTGACCTTAAAAGTATGGCATCGCCATTGCTATATTAGATGGGTAGGGTCAGTCAGGATCAAACTTTTTAAGGGGATTCTATGCGAACGTCTGAAGAAATTGGTGCAACTGAAGATAGCACAAAGCGCATTTTAGCCGGAGCAACGGATTCAGCGCAATCCGCCATTCAACAGAAGCTCTATGAGGGTTTTAACGAAGCGAGATCTCGCAATCCACATGTTTCACTAAGAGCTTATGCGCGAAGACTTGCTGTAAGTCCTGCAGCGCTCTCAGAAATTCTGCGAGGGAAGCGACGAATTTCAATGAATCGAGCAAAGGAATTAATTGATCGCATGGGTATCGATCCTCAAGAAAGCGAGCACATACTTAAACTGTTTGCTCAGGAGTCTAAGAGTAGTAATCGAAAAGCTTCGTCGATCTCTGGCGATGTTAAGGCGTTACAGATGCTTACTGACCAATTTAATATCGCCTCTGAATGGTATCATTATGCTATTGTAGCTCTTGCGCAAACTACAGATTTTAATAGTCGATCTGAGATCATCGCTAAGCGCTTAGGAATTTCTGAAAAACTAGCGGAAACTGCGATCGAGCGATTGCTTCGGGCCGGGATTCTTTTAACTGAGGATGATAAGTTAGTGCTGAGGCCTCAGCTGCGCCGAATCGAGGGTTTAATTCCAATCAATGTAATTCAATCAGCCTTGCGAAAGACACAGACGCAGAATTTGGATCTCGCCAGGATAGCCTTAGATCAGGACAATATAGAAATCCATGAGTTCGCATCTTTGACTCTTTCAATGAGTCCGGAGCATTTGGGCGAAGCTAGGCAAAAAATTAAAGATTTTTTTGAAAGCTTTGAGCAGTCTTTGGAGCAAAATGCCAGTCGTACTGAAGTTTTCAAATTAAATTTGCAGCTCATTCAATTGAGTCAGAGCGAGAAGTTCGCGGCGGCAAGTTCAGTGGCTGAGGAAGCGCCAATAACAGTGAAGGCTATGACTTCTACCAAGACTTAATATACTCAGTCTAGATGAGTCCTTTTACCTGGAGCAAAAATCTAAATTCTAGTCTTGATTTACTTAAGACTCAGGATTTCTTCGAGATTCCTAACTTTATAAATGACGAAGATGTCTCGGTTCTGAGTGCACTAATTCAAGGGCTAAAAAAAGACACCAAATTTCGCGCCGCCACGGTCGGTGCATCAAGGCGTCTTATAACAGAAGTACGGTCTGACCAAATATTTTGGATCGATGATCTCACGACTTTGTCGTCGAAAGCCCTGCAAAACTATTTCTCTCAACTTGAAGCCATGCGAATGCTTTTGAATGAAAAATATTTTTTAGGATTACATGCTCTAGAATCGCACTTCTCTATATATGAGAAGGGGACACTTTATCAACGTCACATTGATAAAAGTGTCCCATTCAGCCTGCGCAGGCTCTCAATCATTTGTTACCTCAACGCCTCATGGCGGCCCGAACATGGAGGCGAGCTGCGAATCTATGGAGGTGATCAATTTACCGATGTGGCCCCGGTTGGCGGAAAATTAGTGGGCTTTTTATCTGAGGCGGTTGAGCACGAAGTCTTAACTTCGCAACAAGAGCGTTTGAGTTTGACGTCTTGGTTTTTGGGCGGATCCTAATCTGTAAAATTTAGAGCATGAGCTTGATTCCTTGTCAGAAAGACAATTTTATGACAATTTGGCAATTCATGAATTAATTAGGAGATAATATGAAAACAAAAAAAGTCAGAAAGAAAAACAAACACCACGCCCGCAGATTGGCTAAGAAAGTTAAGAAGACCAAGAGCCATCAGAAGAGATAAATGTCTTTGATGACAACTTTTTGAGATTGAAGAACCTCTATAAATATAGAGGTTTTTTTTTAAGTTTTGACCCAGCAATCATGCATTTATTGCATGATTAAATGCATCAAACAGATAATAAATATTTACTAAACTTCCACATTCACTTGCTAAAATAGGGACTTTTCTGTATCTGATGTGAACCGCATTTTTCAATTAATAGGGGGTATTGATGTTTGTTCGGAAGGTCTTGTCTATCCTAGTTCTTGTATTATCGCTGTCTTTTTTAGTCGCAGAGAAATCACTTGGATTTTCTGAAAATAGCGCAAATATTCCGGCATGCTTGAATGATCAAAGGCAACCCATTGCACTTGACAACCAAGTTGTGATTCAAATGAAGGTCAGCACGCCCAATTCCTATCGCACTCGGGCGCTTGTGAGTGGAATGGTTACTAAGATTTACGATGACCATAGCGGTCATCGTCATTTCGCGCTTCAGATCGGGCCTTTGCCAACTAATACGTTAGAGGTCATTTACAATGAGGAATTTGGAAGATTTCCAGCTTTTGGAGTTGGCTCCAAGGTAGTTGCTTGTGGCGACTATATCACTGCAAACAAAAACACTCAATATCCGGCCTCTCCAGATGGAGCAATCATTCATTGGGTTCATAAAGCTCCAAGCCCTGATCGTCATCCTTCTGGATATTTAGTGATCAACGGTATACTCACCGGTCAAAATATTGGCGATAACGGTGACAATTACCAGCAAAAAAGAAGGTAATCTTCAGTTTGTTTAGGCCGTTTATATCTCATTCCTTGGCAAAACGGTCTAACTAATCCCGGCTAACGAATCCGGGTTAATACTAAAGAAAAATCATGAGCGCCGCTGCGATAAGGGCGCCGGTGGCGGCATAGTAAAAGCTAAATGCTGCACCAAAATGATCCCAAATAAATCCCGCCGAGATACTTGCAATGAGAGTAGCAAAGCCGGTGAAAGTTCCCAAAAGCCCAAGGCCAGTTGCCTTCATATCTTTTGGCAAGAGATCTACGGCCAAGGCCTTGCCGACACCGTCGGTTGCGGCCATATAAATTCCGTAGATTCCAAATAAGAAAAAGAAGCTCCAGAAGCCATTTGCCAACGAAAATCCTATGTAGGTTAGCGCAAAGACGAAAAGCCCTCCGCTGATGATCCACTTTCTTGAGATACGGTCAGAGAGGCTGCCGAGATAGGGGCTTAGCAGGGCATATATTAGATTGTAAAAACAGTAGAGCAAAATGGTGGAGCGGAGCTCGAGGCCACTGGCTTTTGTCTTTAATAAAATGAAGACATCACTTGAATTACCAATTGAAAAAACCGTCCAAGAAATTAAGTAAAAGTGAAATTTTCTGGAGAGTTTAAATAATGATATTTGAGGTTTTGGGTTGGCGGCCGGCTTTTTCTGAATTTGAGATTTTTCATCAATTCCAAATACAATGGCGACCGCTATTAGACCTGGAATAAAAGCCCAGAAGTAAATTGACCTAAGATCGGTATGATAGTTCAGGTAATAAATTGCAATCAATGGGCCAATTGCGGCACCTAGGGTATCCATTGCCCGATGCCAACCAAAGGCTGCCCCTCGTAGTTCAGGAGCAACGGCCTCACTTAAGAGAGCATCTCGGGGCGCAGATCGAATCCCTTTGCCGGTGCGGTCAAGAGCGCGGGCACTCAGAACACCTAACCAAGAATTTGATAAACCAATGAGAGGTTTAGCGAGTGCGGTCAATAGATATCCGACCCATACAAAATGGCGTCTTGAGCGAATGCGATCTGACCATACTCCAGAGGTACTTTTGAGTAAACTTGCAAGTGCTTCTGCAAATCCTTCAATCAGGCCGATATGGAACATCGATGCTCCCAAAACCGAACTTAAAAAAATAGGCGTGATTGGATATAGCATTTCACTTGAAACATCGGCGAAAAATGAGACGAGTCCGAGCTGAATGACCGTACGATTGAAGACTGCCTTATTAAAGACCATGATTAAATTCTCCAGACGATGGCGATTGAATGGCTTTAATACATAAGTCCTAATTTGTAAGTTCGATTTAGTTCCCAGACGGTGTTCTTGGTTTTAAGATTGATAAGATCGTATTGAACTAGGGCTCCATATCGATAGCCATCAATCCATTCTGAAACAAAAACCTTTAGCGCAAACTCACCGTCGGCCTTCTTTTTTACATCAAAGGCCTCCGGCCCCAGCCAATCCTGTACATGACTGGCGTCCGAACTAACTTCAATCGTTCGAATATTTGACCAAGACGGCGGCAGGTAGTGATTCTTCATCAGAAGATTAAAGTCAGTGCGAGTCGCTAAAGCAAATTTTTTGTGAGGTGGCGCTAACCAAAAGGCGACATCAGCTCGCGTAACTGCGAACGCAGTCATTATTAAAACCGCAAGACCGTATATCAGTTTCTTTTTTGCGCTCATTGTAAGGCATCCTTTGCTTCAACTATTGCTCGGGCAAACTGCTCAGCAATTCGCTTTTGATTTACTGCTATATTTTGTTCAAAAAAACTCTGATTGATTTCAATTTCAATCCCAGCATATTTTTTGTTTCCGAGCGAAGCTCGCAAGATCTTGGTGAGTCCGTCAGATGTGCCCTTGTATGGATAGTTCATGCGAATTCTTATCTGGGGAGCGGCACTTTTGAGATAAATTCTCAGCTTACTGGCAAACTGAAATTCAAAGTTTGATTTTGGATCATACAAAATTCCGACATCAGCATTTCGCGTGCTGCCTTGCCACACCGGTGTAAACGAGTGAACTGCAATATGCAGAATGCGTTGAGACTTCTTTAGACTTTCTCGCAAATGAGTCTGAACTTTAAAGTGATGGGTAAAGTAGTACTTCTCAAGAATTTTGGCTTTTTCTTGGCTTGAAAGTTGCCGACTGGCCTTTGAAAATAAATTTTTACTGCCTGGTGAGCGATTCAGGTCGATCAAAAGCCTTGAGACTTCAGATCCTATTAGTGGTGCGCCGATTAATTTGGAAATAATTTCTGCGGTTCCCAGAGCCCCAATATCAAAGCCCCGATGGGTGCTTAATACATCATTGAAATCTCGAAAATATTTTTTATATACTTCGGGCACTTCATTGCCGCCATGCTCACAGGTGAGTAATATTCCAGTTGTCTTCATTTTGAACTTTCAAAACTTTGATTTTGAGCTAAGCAATTTGCTAAATTGTGATAGAGCGAGTGCATGTCCTGAAATTTTAAAGCCGCCTTCATGCGGGTGGCAAGGCAGCCTTCATTTAAAATAAGTCGAATGTGTTTGCTGATGTCTGCATGAGTCGCATAAAGTTCAAAGTTAGTTTTTTCAAAAAGAAATTTCAATAAGTCGTGTGTGGAGGTGGCGTCTTCGCATCCCCAAAAATTTGCATATGTACTTTCGGCTAAGATTGCTCTTTCAGCATTTTTAATATTTTGATCGAGCATCGCTTTGAGCATGGCGGTCGATTGCTCTTGTTGGGATTCGTAGGTGATCCAGTTGCCAGCACAAAGACTCTTTAAAATGTGAACAACAAACTCAATGATAGCGAGATCGGCGAGTGGTGCTTCTTGAATATCCATCAGTCTAATTTCGATACTTTGGCGATCAAATCTCGGGATGGCACCGCGTGAATTTAGCCAATCATCATTGAGAATCTGATCGGGATCGTATATCGCGACATCCCTGTAGATCTGCGCAAGAACTTGGTCTTTGTAATTTTGCATACTGCTCACTTGTTCAGGAATGATATCTCCGGCAATAATCGGAATTTTAATTTGATTCGCCTTATAGAATTCGAGGCGAGAATCATGAGCGCCATGTGATTGCCCTGAATAAAATGGCGAACTTGCGGCAAGCGCTGGTATCAAAGGCAAAATTACGCGAATTGCAGCATGAAGCTTTACGAAGTCTCCATCCGTATTGAACGGCAAATTAATATGAGTGCTTTGTACATTTGACCAACCGTGGCCCTTGCAATCAAATATTCGATTGTAGGCTTTGTAGACCTCATTATTATCATGCGGCCAGAGTAGCGTTTCACTATATGGATCCATAAAAGGATGCATTGCGGTAGGGAGTAGTTTTGCTGAAAATTTTTTCAGATAAGAGTTGAGTCTGTTTACTCCCCTGGAGAACTCAATATTGAGGTTTTTCAAATCGTGCACCGGTTTGGCGACCTTGAGCTCGACAACATGCAAGACTAGTTCGTTTGACCATTCTAATATGCCATCCTCTATATCAGAGGCATAATGACCGGTGATATCCTTAAAAACTTGATCAGTAATCGGCAAAACTCTGAGAGTTTTTTCATCGACAATCATATACTCAAGCTCAATGCCGTAGGCTTCAAAAAGATTTAGAAATGACTGCGCCATACTTCCCTTACAAATACTTTTGGGTTGCGTTTTAGTTGCCCTGATTTTTGATTTTTCTCTTTTCGATCCTGTCTCTAAAGACCTGCATTATTGTTGAATATAGTTTCATTTTGAGTTCCTCATCCTCGTAGCCGAAATCGATATTGGGGTTGTCGTTTATTTCAATTACATAGCACTTGTTGTTAACGAATTTCAAGTCAACCCCGTACAGACTATTGCCAATAAGGTTCGCCGCCTTTAGCGCTGAATTGATGACTTCTTCTGGGACGTCGCTAAGTAAGAAGCTTTCGACCTTTCCATCGAGTGCAACTCCCTTTGTCTGATTTTTAGTAATTTGCCAATGATCTTTTGCCATATGATATTTGCAGGCGAAAACCGGAGTTTTATCTATAATACCAATTCGCCAATCAAAATCGGTGGGCAGAAATTCTTGGGCAATGACCAGGTCTGACTTCTGCCACATATCTTCTAAATGTTCGAGCAACTCTTTAGAGGTTTTTGCTTTTTTGACCCCCATAGAAAATGCGCCGTCAGGTTCTTTTAAAATACATGGGAATCCAATTATTGAGCTTACTTTCTTGATGTTTTCTTTGTGTACAATTAAGCTTTTTGGGACGCGTACACGATTGTTCTCTAATAATTCTGCAAGATAGATTTTGTTTGAACATTTCAATATTGAATTTGAATCGTCTATCACGATCAATCCTTCGGCCTCGGCCCGTCTTGCGAAACGATAGGTATGATGATTGACGGCGGTTGTTTCTCGAATGAAGAGAGCATCGAACTGCGCAAGTCTTCCGAAATCATCTCGAGTTATGATTTCTGCGCTAAGCCCTTCTTGATGAGCGGCTTTGATGAATCTTTTCAGCGCATCTTCGTTTGAGGGCGGTAACTTCTCTTGGGGGTTGACTAAAATGGCGAGGTCAAAATTGTAGATGACTTCTTTTTTGAGGCTAATGTTGCGATCATTAAAAAACTTTCGCGCGAAAGAAATCACATAAGGGTAATGTGTCTCTGAAATTTCAAGTGCCGACAGCGGTCGGATACTTTGCAGTTGCCATTTTGAAGTGAATTCAAATTCAGCCCGAAGAAGTGGACATTGAAATAGTTTGAAGAGATGAGTTGAGAGTTTGTCATAGCGCTTCGCCGTATTGTGTCCGAAATATATACTGAGTGTGAACTCATTTGACTTCAAGCCTTCCAAGCTTTTTTGAATCAGTTCATCTAAATCTTCGGACACAAATCGAACGAGCGATTGTGACTTGAGGTCTTGGATTGTGGAAACATTTGGGACTGGTTTATGAGCCCTTGCTGCAGCCAAAAGAGAAACATAGTAGCCGAAGCTTTGATAGCGATAGGATTTACATAAATTATAAACTTTAATGTTTCGCGACTTCCTATAGGACTCTAAAGTTAGATAGTCCTTAGCCGAACAAAGCTCGACGCCCTTTATTTTGATCGGCCATTCAGCGGGTTCATCAACGACAATTAAATGCCTCATCGCGCTTTGCCCTTAAGTTTTCTTCTTGCAATAGCTGAGGGTTTGCTTGGCTCAATCACTAAAAAATTTGCGTCGTAACTAACAATTCCCAGTAAAATACTCGAAACCACTCGATTAATATCAACCCAATAATGGTGACTTCCGGCAAATGGATTTAGATCAAACGGGTCTGCCACCAATAAACTCTTGGTTCTACGATTATGTCCCGAGATAACCACAAAGTGCCCTGATGGCTCGCCGGCTATACTATTATACTCATTCGAATCGGGCATTTCTCGGGCCGATTGATATAAATAAGTTGCGCTTAGGCCAGTGAGAATGGGAACCTCTCGCCGCAAATATTTGATTAGCAGTTGGGGGCTGAGATCCTCAAATAATATCTTGCCGCCAAGTTTCAAAAACTCGAGGTAGCTGTCGGTCGCCTGGCGCAGCTTCTGACTTCTCTTTTCGCGTTTTTGTGCTTCAAGTAAGGTACTTAAATTGGTGTCAGAATGTATAAACCAAGTGGGATCAAAAAGGTGAAGATTATAGGTGTAGATCTTGGCTTGATAACCACGCTTTAGCGCATGCGAGCCTAGCATGACCGCAAGCGTTCCACCATTTTCAAGAACCGGAATTTGAGAAATTATTTTTTTTAAGCTGGTTTGATCTTTATAGTAAGAATAGATCCCGTGAAGACAAGTTGGGCCGCAAGTTGTTTCGGTTGGTTGTGGCAAAATTTTGAACGGCAGAGTTTTTCGCATGCAAAAATTATTTTCGATATTACTTCGAGTTCCGGCCCTTGGTCCAGTTGGTGTTGAGCGACTTCGTATATGAATATTGTTGTGAGACAATTGAAGGGGGGTCAAGTAAAGGATTTCATCTTGTGCGCGCGCTTCATAGCTTAAAGGGGCGCCAAGTCCTAAACGGGTCTAAAATAATTCAAAAACTCAAGGCAATAGGCCGAAAGAGGTAAATGAGCCTTACGATGCGCTTTATGCCAAAAAAAATGAGACACTCTATGTTTCGAAAGTCTATTAACTTAGATTTTAGAAAATCGCCAGATGTTACTTTCAAAGTTGCTGAAAGCAAAGAAGAGCTCGAACAAGCCTTTAAGTTAGTTTATCAAGTGCACTTTCAAAAAAATTTAGTGGCGAGCCATGTCTCTGAAATGAAATTGAGTAAAATTCACGCCCTGCCAACAACAAAAGTTTTGATTGCTGTAAAAAAAGATAAAGTGGTGAGTGTTCTTTGTTTGAGTCTTGAGAGCCCATTGAGAACATCTTGCGAAGAGCAATTTGATCTCAGTAGCCTAAAAACGCAAGATAAATGTTTTGTTGAAGTGTCAGGCTTTGTATATGATACCCAATCAGTAGAAGATTATAAGGCTTATCTGATTCCACTATGTAAGTTAGGTCTTGAGTTAAATAAGATTTACCTAAAGGCGGACTACTTAGTAGTTGCTCTGGACGCCGAAGATTTTGATTACTGGAGTGCGCTATTTTTAATCGACAAGATTTCAGAAAAAGTAGTTCGGTTTCAGGAGTTTAACGGCAGGCTTGCAGTTTGCGCATTTGCCGATATTGGGAAGCTTGAAGAGAAGTTTCTATTTCGCTACGGACGAAAAAAAGTTCAAAGTAATTTGCATAAATATCTTTTCACTCAAGTTGACCCACGTTTGCAAATTCCTTCGGCGACTGAATTGGTCCGCCAGAAATACACTCCACAGATTCTGAACTATTTCTTCAATATCAAAACCA
>JAYVXS010000324.1:0-28607 GCA_043784965.1 Bdellovibrionales bacterium | reverse complement strand
CCTGCTTTGAGGTTGCCTCACTCAAAGGTCTCTCAAGCGCCAGGCCAGTCTGCGAATCAACGATTTCACGACGAAACTGATGAAATATCCGGGTTAATAGGAATTCTAATAAGTTTGCATAGACTTTAAGGCTGATTTTCTCGCACCATCAGCACTTACTAACCCTACAAAAGGCATCTTTGCCCCAGGGGCGACTGGTGGCATCTTTACGATTATGCTTTCTGTTGAATACTTAAGACTAATCCAAGTTTGGCTGCTACCACGTGAAATTCAAGTCAACATAGAAAATATAGATTTTGCTGCGATCACAAATTTAGTTTCTTCACCTTGAGTAAATTTGCCAGAGAATGCCGCCAAAAAGCAATGGCGACATTTTTTGTGGCTTTTTCAATGACCTAAAAAATGAAGTAGCCAGCCAATTGATAACGAATGTCCTTGGCTATGATGCCAGTTGCATAACGAGTGTCGACATAGTCATATTCTGCACCTAGGCGGATTTGCGAAGTGAACTCATGATAATAGTTCACATAATAAACTCGCTCTAGATTATAAGGAGTTGTCCCAGCAGAAGTTTTTCCGGCACTGGTTACTAAAGAATCTATGTTGTCCGAGGACAGAGCACCAAAACCCGCGCTCACCCAGTCAGGCATTTCGTTCGGAAAATGATACTGCAGATTTACATTATATGAAGTGATCTGAATTAAATTAAAATTATTGTTTACATCATAATCGCCAAGACCTCCGTCGAGCGAAGGCTGAGCCGTACTCCGGCCATTTAAATTCGCTGTATTCGTAAGTAAATTACTTGCCGTCCCGCCGGTAAAGCCAGCGAACTGATCACCATAGCCCGAGCCTTGTGTAAATGAAGCACTTAAAGAAAGTGTATTGCTCAAGTTTTTTTCAGTAGACGCTAGAATCGGAATGAAAATATTCGCAGCCAATGCACTTCCATTATAGTTTGTTGTATCGGTTACGACCGCATTACTTGAAGGAATACTGAACTGCCGAAAGGCGCCTGAAAACGCAAAACTCATCGGCTCAAGCTTTCTATTAGAGGCGCCGCCGCTCATATAGCCAGAGCTGCGACAGCAGTAGGCGAAGCGAAGTCCAGCTTGAATATCGGGCGTTGCTGAATCTGCTTGCGGGGGACGAAGAATTGCAATTGCGGAGGTCAAAGCATTGCCCTGTAAATCCCATTTCTTAGTTCCGCGCATTTGCACCGTCCGGACATAGGCAACTGCCGGCAGCGGAGAAATATTCACCGTCGGTGGAAAGTAGTGACCCTGCCAACTGAAAAGCTCCCAGGTCTGACCAAATAGAATTTCAAAGTCATTTTTTTCTGATTTTAGATAAGTATGGCGCGCTCTAAAAGTCGGACTATTGTAAAAGCTCGATTCCGTATTATTTGCAGTTGCAGATAAGTTTGGATCAAAACCGAGAAGATCAAATTCAAAAACAGCCTTAGTCTTCCAATCACTTATAGCCGGCGGCAATACCGAGAAGCTCAGCCGCGAATTTCGTATCGAAGTTTGCAAGCGAGAGTTGGCTCCATTTGCAGTATTAGAAACTGCCACTGGCGTATTACCAATCACCTCTCTAAAACTTCTCGTGCTATCAAGGCTTAGATCAGCCTCAACAAATCCGCTCAACTGCAATTTCCAATTATTCTGATCGACAAGAGTAACTTCAGCTAAGGCCTTAGTCGTCGAAAAGTGCATCGCCACTACTAAAATAAAAGCCAAAGTTTTTGTCAGCATATTTAATCTCCCATTTTTTGCAATGCTTCAGCCTATGACTTAAAACAGTTCAGTTTTATTTTGCAAGATAATATAGAGAGCTTCGCTGAACCCGAGCATAATCAAATGATAACCTAACAAAAAAACAATATAGAATTGTCATCGCTTCAAAATTCACGTTTAATGCGTCATGCACAACGCAAAAAAGTTTTTGGAATTCATGGCACTGATGAAAGTATCGTCGATTACCAGGAGGCCGCGCAAACTTTTAAGGCATTGATTGTGAGTGGATTTGAAGCTGAATTTTTAAGTATTCAAGACATGGGACATACCATAAACGACGCAGCTAAGGCTGCCCTCATCGACTTCATTTCAAAATAGAAATATTCGCAAGACCTATAGGATCAACTGAAGTATCGGATGATGCCGTAACTGCTGCAAACAAGGCTAATATATAAATGAAAAGCCGAACTGCACTCATCTAGCCCCTCCACTTTCAATCCGCAATATTTGGTCCCTTCTTGGGCTCCAATATTAGACTATCGTCAAGATAGAGCAAGGGCCATGCCAGACAAAATGGCCCTAACTTAGTCCCCGACCAAGGCCCTATCCTTTTTTTGTTGGTCCAGTTTCGCAGTGCAGTTTAGGGGCAGTTTAGGGGCAGTTTAGGGGCAGCAGCTACCGACTTCAGTTTTTCAGTTTCGGTCCCGGTTATGGGTGGGTCAGTTTGAATAAATTTGCGACTTAACATAAATCCAAATAGCATCTGCCGGCGTGCTGGGCCTGACCCTGACCCTGAAATCAGTTTAACTGTCTCAGCGTCCCTAGGCTCAGGTTTTCAACATTTTACCAACTAAAAAAAAGAACTCACATATTAGACCTCTCGTATACCTAGTCTCGAGAGCTCGATTTTTGCCCTGGTATTTAAACGCTTGCCTTAACAGATCTAAAAGCCTCTATTTAATGAGGCCTTGTTCTTTCAAAGCGGTATTTGTAGCCGGACGGTTTTTTACTCGCTCAAGAAAACCCAGAAGACTCGGCCATTTCGTAAGATCAAACTTTAAATGCTCAGACCAATTCATAACTGTAAACAGATAACCATCAGCAACTGTATATTGATTGCCCATTAAAAAATGATGTTTAGTGAAATGCTGAGCTAAAAAATCAAAATGTCTGGTGAGTCGGTCACGAACCAGCTTGCTGGATGGTTCTGGGATATCCTTTGCAAAGAGTGGGCTAAAGCCTTTATGAATTTCAGTTGAAATAAAATTGAGCCACTCTTGAGCACGGTAGCGATCAAAAGTACCAGCTTTAGGAAGCAATTTTGCTTCGGGCTTTTGATCGGCAATGTACTGAACGATTACGGCTCCTTCAGTGAGCACTTCGCCATTGTCCAAAACAAGAGCCGGTACATAGCCTTTTGGATTGATTTTTTTAAAATCCCCGCTAGCAGTGTTCTTTGTCGCCAAGTCAACTTTCTCGAGATCAAATTTAAGACCAGCCTCTAACAATGCTATATGAGGGGACAGAGCACAACTGCCGGGCGCATAAAAAAGCTTCATAGATTACTCCTTTTTTGATTGATATTTTTTTGGGTAAAACCTTCCCGAATCAAGGCAACAAATCCTTTGTTAAATCCTTAATCCAAGAAATTCACTTAATAAAAAATGATGCCCTTGAAAAATTTCGCACACAAGTCTCGACACAGAATGGAATGATGATTTTTTAAAAAATTATTTCTTAATCTTATCGTAATTGATGCAGGACTGCTTAACTACAAGATTTGCGGGAGCAAATAAAACACCAGTACAGCCAACTTCATCCTTGGTTTTGCCGGCATAAAGTGCAAACTTAAAAATATCTGAGATAGTCTTTGTCTTTTTTGGATTTTTCTTGTCGATCACATGCCAATCAAACTCAACCAAAACCAGGTCGCCTTCAAGCTCGGTTATTTTTTTAATTTCATATGGAGCCTTTGCATCGGCCTGATACCAATCTAAATCTCCCGGACTTTCACCATAGCTATATGAACTACTGCGAAAATGTGGAAATTTCTTATAGTCTCGACAATCCTTTTTGGCAGCAAAAAATCTTTGCCCAGAAAGCTCACTATCTAATAGCTCCTTGACCAGCATTTTAGTATTCGGGCAAACGACTTTTTCAAATGGCGTTGCCAAACCAGCGTAAACCATATGAGCTGAAATAAGTATGAGCGTAATAACTAACACTTGAAATTTAAACTCAAACTTATGATGCACTTAAAATCTCCCGCCATTTTTCTGCTTATTTTTCTAAGTTTTCCTAAACTGTTTCTCTAAATCTATTTCTCTAAACCTATTTCTCTAAACCTATTTCTCTAAACAGCTAGCAACACATTTTGCACCCAAAATTTCGGGAGGTTTTGCGAAAGAGCAGGCTTCGGTAGCGCCCTTATGACGAAATAATACTCCTGAGACTGCGACTGGCACTTCCTTCCCATTCACATTTGCTCCATCTCGGGACTGCAGTGGCTCGAGTGGCTCGCTAGCTTTTACTGATTTCTGAGGATTCGTTTTAGCATAACATGCCTTACGTGCTATCTGTATAACCTGCGCACCCCAATCTTCAAACCTCGCGCGAAAGTCGCATGTTCCAGGATCTGAATAGTCCGTGCAAGGGCCTACATTCGCTGCATTGAATTTATCGAAGTGATGCTCAATTGACAAATCGATTCCTTTGAATTTCTCAAAAACCTGCCGATCAACAACCGTTCCAGAACTCTGTAAGATTGAAAAGCGAAATTTTGACGGCTCAATTTTTGTTCGACAATCTTCTGAATTGGTTATGCCAGCTAGGTTGAATGGATCTTCTTTGACATCATCAAACATTAAGGCATGCCCCATATCCTGCCTTTTGCCATTTATATTACGATGAATCACAAAGACATCTCCAGAACGGATGCTGTCGTCGGCCTTAAACTCAGGAATTGCAATACAAGAAGTATTATCTTTCGCTCCAGCATTGGCCAATGAGACGAGTGCTGAAGTTGACTTACTGTAGGCAGCTGTCAGAGTTTTATCTTTGGATGAAAACTTAAGCCCCGCTGCTGCAAAAACTGCATCTATAGTAGAGGCACAATCAAATAAATTCAGTTTAGCATCAGTCAGCGCTCGTTGCGCACGATAATCAAAAGGATCCATGGCGCCATTTATATAGGTCGCACGACCACCGACATGAAACATGAAGGGTCGATCATGAAGATCTTGGCAGGTGCGAGTATCCGATTTAGCATCACTCACACGAGTATTGGCAACTTCTTTCGGTAACGGTACACGATAGACATCACCATATACTTGATCTCTTTTAAATTTTTCAATTTCTTCTGGAAAGTAAGTATCAGTAGCTTTCGAGCCCATTCGGTCACAAGACTTACCACCGCAATAAACTAAGTTGGTGACATAGTCCCCTGGCACGAAAACATCGTTGGCATCGCATCTCATATGAACGATTTTCATCATATTATGCGCTGCTTTTCGTAGTACAGAATCAACCCCTGGCATACGGTCTTTGATATCTTGAAAGCTCTTAAATTTAGATTGATAGTTTGGATCAACACAATCTGGACATACAGACTCAAGCGTTTTACGATTTTTTTCAGTCGGCAACAACGGTGTTTGTGGCAGCAATTGCCCAGCGTCGAGTGGTTGGGATTCGAGTTTTCCCGGCATACTGACAGGAAAACTGACTGCACCATTATTAATTTCATAAGGAGGAAGCACCTTTCCGGCATCTGGATTCGCATCGGTGGGCCCAACTACAGGGACTGGCTCAGGCATTCTTATCGGAGCCTCTTGAACTATTAATGCGGGAGGGCCAGCTTTGCCTGTAGGAGGAACCGGCGGCGGAGGTATTGGTTTTGGCTTTTGAAAAGCGCCCATTATATCAACCTTAGTTACGGGAGCTGCTGGGCCAACCATTTGAGGATTTTGTGCTCCTCCAGATTGAGTTGACGGCCTCGCTTCAAAGGCTTTCATTATGTCAACTTTTTCGCCTGAACTTTGCGGCAATACTTGACCATTGGCTGCAGCATTAACCGGCGGAGCGCCTCTTGCTCCGCCAAAAGTCTTCATTACATCGATAGTCCCTGGCGAATTAGTTCGCACTTGACCTTGAGGTGCGGCCGAAACATCACTGGTTGCTTTGCCACTTACTACAATTACACTTGAAGTTGTCGTTCCCGCCGCTGCCTCTACTGGTGGCGACTGTCTTTCGACAATTTTTACAGGTGCCGCTCCTGCAGGCACTGGCGCAGGCACAAGTGCACGCAAAGCCGCAGGCACTGCCACCGGACCTGATACTGTCATACGCGGCGGTCTGGCGTCTTGCTTAACTTGAGGTGGGCTGACTGAAAATGGACCTACTGAATTCGACCCAGGAGCAAAGCTACCAAAGGGATTAGACAATGGATTAGACAATGGATTAAACAATGGATTAAACAATGGATTAAACAATAGAGGCGAACCCCCAAACGAAGGCAGTGGATCAAAGCCAAGGGATGCAGAACCAGTAAAACAGTTCGCTGTTGGAAAAAGCGAAGAATACAAGCACTCAGAGCCTGCACTTGTTCCCCCAAACTTCACGCTGGGAGGATCTGCTGAAATTGAATTTTGCGTAAAAAACAAGGTCAAAAAACCGAGAATTGAACGCAGGATTTTTGAAAATATCATGTCTCTCTTATCGGAAGCCGCAAAAATTCAGAAAGTTTGGGACAAAAAAATATTCCTAAGTCCTGTTTCAAATTGATTCATTCTAGACTAAGATCACCGAAGACATATGAACAAAAAATCCAAAAGTAAAAAATCATCTAATGCTCCGACTCTAGATCTACATGGTATCACAGAAGATGAAGTTTTTGATTTGGTCGATCGGTTTTTCTCAAAACACTCGGCCGCAAATGCATCGCAAGTTCGTATTATGCCCGGAAAAGGCAAAGGAATCGTAAAGAACAAACTGATCGAATACCTTCGCCTAGCCAAGTACTCGTGGATATTTGAAAAACTACCAAATGGCACCAGCAATGAAGGCGTACTTGTCGTACACTTATAGAATAGTTTTTGCAGAATGGCATTTGTAGGCCTGTTTTTGTAAACTGGTACTTGCAAACCGTCCCTTGAAAAATGATGGAGTGATTTTTGAAAAATTTGTTTTGGATCGACCTTGAAATGAGCGGGCTAGATGTTGAAAAAGAAGTCATCATTGAAGCTGCGGCTATAGTTACTGATTTTGATTTTAATATCTTGGATCAATACCACAGCGTGGTGAAACAAGAGCAAAAATTCATTGATCAAATGGATGACTGGAACAAAAAACACCACGGCGAAAGTGGCCTAATCGAAAAAATTTCTCAGGGCAAAGAGGCCGTACTTGTCGAAAAGGAACTCTGTGCTTTGATTGATAAAAACTTTCCTAAGGAGCGCCCGATGCTTGCCGGCAACTCCATTTCACAAGATCGGCTATTTATCGATAAATATTTCAAAACTTTTGCTACAAAGCTTCACTATCGGATCCTTGACGTCAGCTCATGGAAAATTGTTTTTAACGAAAAGTTCAATATTAAATACCAGAAAAAGAATACGCATCGAGCGCTTGAGGACATTCAAGAAAGCATCAAAGAGCTTCAGTTTTATCTTGAAAAAATTAAGACCTAAAAATTCGCGGTCTGGCGCCTAAGTATAGATTGTGTAACTAGCCCGGATATTTCATCAGATTTTTGTTGCAATCGCCGCTTCGCTAGTCTGGGCGCTTCGCTCTGGCGTTTTCGAGACCTTTTCATTGCGACAACCTGCTTTGATGTTGCCTCACTCTAAGCCTCACTTTAAGCCTCACTTTAAGCCTCACTCAAAGGTCTCTCAAGCACCAGGCCATTCTGCGAATCAACGATTTTACGACGAAACTGATGAAATATCCGGGCTAGTCGCGGCTAAAGCCTTCTAATCCGCTCTAGCTCTATTTCTAGCTCTAGCTCTATTTCTAGCCCGATTTCTAGCCCGATTTCTAGCCCGATTGCTACTAATTTTGCGCCATTAATATCGATAATGTTCTGGCTTATATGGGCCAGTTTTGCTTAAGCCCAGATAGTTTGACTGTTTATCTGTCAAAGTTGTCAGCTCAACACCAATTTTCTTCAAATGAAGCCTGGCTACCTTTTCATCAAGTTCTTTTGGCAACCGGTAGACATCCACTTTTTTATATTTACCACGATTTTGCCAAAGCTCCATCTGTGCAATCACCTGATTGGTAAATGAAGCACTCATAACAAATGATGGATGACCAGTAGCACATCCCAAATTTACCAGACGACCTTTTGCCAGAACAATCAATTGACGACCATCTTTCATTTCGTGAATATCAACTTGTGGCTTCACTTCATGAGCTTTTGAATTTTTATTTAGCCAAGCCATATCGATCTCAACATCAAAATGCCCAATATTACAAATAATCGCACGATGTTTCATCAACTGAAAATGTTTTTCAGTAATGATATCGCAACAGCCTGTCGTAGTGACGAAGATATCACCTTGGCTTGCCGCTTTATCCATTGGCATAATTTGAAAGCCTTCCATCGCTGCTTGCAATGCACATATTGGATCTATCTCAGTCACGATAACTCGAGCCCCATAAGACCGCATTGAGTGCGCGCAGCCTTTGCCCACATCGCCATAGCCAGCAATCACAACTACTTTGCCCGCAATCATCACATCAGTGGCGCGTTTAATGCCGTCAGCAAGTGATTCTCGGCAACCATACAAATTATCAAATTTTGACTTGGTGACCGAGTCGTTTACGTTGATTGCTGGGAATTTCAATTTGGCTTTCTCAAGCATTTTAACCAAATTGTGAACCCCTGTTGTGGTCTCCTCACTTACCCCAATAATCTTCTTTGCCATTTCTGCATAACGCTCTTCATGCATTAAATTGGTGAGGTCGCCACCATCATCTAATATAATGTCGAACGACTCTTTGCCCCAGCCATCAATTGTTTGCTCAACACACCAGTTATATTCTTCTTCGGTTTCGCCTTTCCAGGCAAAAACCGGAACGCCGCTTGCGGCAATTGCAACTGCCGCATGATCTTGAGTTGAAAAAATATTACAAGAAGACCAGCGCACTTTTGCTCCAAGCGCGGTCAGTGTCTCAATCAAAACTGCGGTTTGAATTGTCATATGAAGGCAGCCTGTGATCCTTGCATCTTTGAGTGGCTGTGTGGCTTTATATTCTTCACGAATCGCCATTAGACCTGGCATTTCAGTTTCGGCCAAATTAATTTCTTCACGGCCCCAGCGAGCAAGCTGAGCAAATACTTTCGGATCATTCATTGCCTCTTTACAGACTTTAAAATCGATAGCGCCTGTATGAGGATTTTTTTGCGGTTTCATTTCGAAATTATCGTGTCCTGCGTGCATGTGATCTCCAAGTTAATATGCTTTAAAATTTAGGCTTTTCGGACTGTAATTTGCAGTGTTTTGGCGGTCAAGTAATACTTCTTAAACAGGCTCTGAAATGGAACTTTGAGATAAGCATTCTAAATTTCAAATGTATATGGCGTTAATAGACCGTTAAAATTTCATAAGATTTATCAGTGATTAATACTGTGTGTTCGAACTGAGCCGAAAGGCAGTTATCAGCTGTCTCATAATACTTAATACTTGAACCCGGTATATTTCGCTCAATCATTTCAGCACTGGTTTCATTCACCATGGGCTCAACGGTAATCACCCCCCATGGCAACAGTTTGTCTCCCCGACCCTTTTTCCCAAAAGAAGGTACAAAGGGCTCCTCATGAAAGCCTCGACCGATACCATGACCACCAATTTCGCGAACTGGAAAGTAAGAATATTTTTGAATAAGTTTACTGATCGCAAAACCAATGTCCCCGGTAGTTCCCCAAGGCGTAATGGCCTCAATACCCTTCTCCATAGCGCGCAAGGCACATTCTGTAATGCGCTTTGCATTTTCAGAGACCTCTCCGACAAAAAATGTAGCACTGGTATCGCCATGAAATCCATATTTGTAACAAGTCACATCGATGTTGATGATGTCACCTAGCTTCAGAATTGTTTCGTCTGGAACTCCATGACAGATAATCCCATTCACCGAGGTGCAGACAGACTTCGGAAAGCCATGATAACCTAAGGGCGACGGCACGGCTTCATGGCTTAAAGTGAAATCGTGGGTGATCTGATCTAGTTCATTGGTCGTAATGCCAGGCTTTACAAACTTAGCTGTGTGGTAAAGCGTTTGCGCTGCAAGTTTACAGACTTTTTCTAAAAGCTTAATTTCTTCTGGAGTTTTGGTCGTCATAAGCTTTCACCTTCACAGAAAACAATTGGCGGCCTCGGTGGCGGTTTCTAGAAAATCACAAATGGGCCATTGGCAAAATATTCAATTTCAAGAAACCACGACGCCTAATTTCGCTATCTTAGCAAATAAAAAAAGCCACCACAATACAAATTGGCTAGCAGCAAGACTATTAATGAGGACGCTGGATAGTCTGTGCGGGCCGTTCAAAACTGCGCTATTTCAAATGCTTTCCCAAGCGCTATGCAGACTATCCAACCCCCTCATTGATAATACTTCAGGATTTCGCATTTATTCGTAAATATTTTTCAGACAAAAGCAAGATCAAACACGCTATAAGACAGCAGGGACCAACCCAAATTGCAAGCCTAAGACTCGTGAAGTCGCTTAGCAGTCCGACTCCCCAATGCATCACCAAGACGGCGGCTGAGTTTAAAGTGAGTGTCCATACAATGATCCTATCCGCTGCAAGTGGCTGCTCCTCATAGACAAAAGAAATGGCACAAGGGTAAAATACCGACATACTTAGGCCACAAAGGGCAATAACTAAAGGATGAGTAAGTATCCCCACACAAAATATAAATAGCGAGAGTGCAATTGAAACGATTAGTAAATGCTTAGTCTTAGCCTTCATATGCACCAATGACATAAAAAGGCGCCCTGCCAATAATAAAACATAAAATAAACTTAAAAGTTGATTGGCTTTGTCGGGAGCAAGGCCCCATTCCCTACGAGATAATAAAACCAGTCTGGTGCCGATTAACAGCTCTGAAACGACATATAAACTATTAAGGCCGGCAAACCAAAAAATAGTTTTTAAAGATGTACCGAGTTTTCGATACGAAGCTTCTGGAAATGGCGGATCATTCAAGTGCGGCGTTACAAAAACCGACCATATATTCACCAACAATGATAGAACGCCAATCATTAAAAATGCATTTTGCCAGGTCAACTTAAAATGATAAAACACAATTAGCAACAAAGGAGCAGACAGCGAAGCCAATCCATAAATAGAGTGCAGAACCGAGTAGGATCTTCTGCGAAATTCGGACTTCGCTCCCCATGCAACTAGAATATTCTGAGTAATGCCGGTCCCACCAAAACTAAATCCTACAAAAATCATTCCACCAAAAAGAGCGATGAGGTTTTGAGAAAAACTGATAGCAATCAAACCGATACTCATCGATGCCTGAAATATCTTTATGGCCTTAAGTGGGCCCCAGCGCTTAAGCCACCACACGGAGGCAAGATTCACGACTAGACCGCCGGCTGATGCAAGCAGAAAAAATAAACTGCCGAATGAATCTGAAAGCGAAAATTCGCGAAGCACGTCTGGATATGCGGGCCCTCTCAAATTATCTGCAAGACCCAAAATAAGCATGGTTAAGAAAGAAAGGAAGAGATAAGACCATTTCATTTTTCTATTGTTGTCATGTAGATGAGCCCTCCGTCAAACAGCTTCTTTTCGATCATCGACCTCGCGGCCATAGATCGCGGCCATAGATCGCGCCCATAGATCGCGCCCATAGATCTCGCCCAAATCCTTAACCTGGATATTTCATCCAAAGAAGTCTAGACTCTAGTTTAGCGCAAATTGAACCGATTCAATTTCATGGCGCAAGAAAAATTCTATAAAATTCTTGTCAAAGAGCTCGAGGTCAAAATCAGAGCGGACCTAATAAAAGAATTTCATTCTGATGAAGTGATTTATCAAAAAGCAAAAATATCGGAAGTTTTCTCAGTCCAGCCTGAAATGACTTCACTTTCCTTCATAAAACCAAAATATTTTTACGCCAAAACGAATATTTACCCACGAAGCAGAAAGCCTTGTAAAACGTCGTCATCTCTTATCCAGGCAAAGTCTGCCGAAGCTCCCGTCGCCAGTCGACGAGATTTGACGGCCGAAGAATGGCTTAATTTTGAAGTTTTTTTAGGCTTGGGAGCCGAACTCAGTGAAAATTTCAGTGAACGCGATCTTAAGAGAGAATTTCGCAAACTTGCCCTCAAATATCATCCTGACCATCAGCTACAACCTAATTTAACCGACATAAAACGCTTCAATGATGCCAAAAGCTGCTATGACAATCTTTGTAAATCTTTAGAAAAATAGACAAATACCTTGTTGTAAGCGTTTCGATCTTTAGTTTTTCTTAAAACTAAGCTATCTCTACTACGTGCTATAAATTACTTCAGCCTCAAATACTCAGGCTCACCAATTCAAACGTTCGGAGATATGATGAAGAATATTTACCTTTTAACTTTGCTTTTAAGCCTCTCGACCCTTTCTTGCGCAAAAAAAGACGATACTCAAGATCCGAATGTGGCCCTACGTGCTTTAGCTCAGGCAGATCGTGATTCAATTCCAAATTCAATTACTGGCTTCAATGATCTTAGTTTAAATATGCAGCAGTCTATTGGCGTATTTTTTGGTGGATCAACGGGTCCCGCTTTTCAGAAGTTCTTAGATGATCGCATTCGTTTTTTCATCACCCAAGATGAATACGAATCCATTGAAGACAATAGTTTTCATGGTAGGCTAGGTAAAAGTTCAGGCGGCAACGCCAAAACGAATGAGGAGCTAAAAGACTCTAAGGTCAAAGTTGCCGCCACTAACATCGGCGTTGTGCTTTGGCTCATTTCTGCCATTGAAGATGTCAAAGAATTGCATTTTTCTTTTCGTAGCAATCCATTGGTTTTAGATTCACCTCGCGTAGGGCTGATGCTTATCGGTGAAGGCTATAATATGAGTTATTTAGAAAAGGATGGCACTACTTATAATTTTCCAGCTGCCTATCGGCAGTCCGTATTGTTTCACGAAGCACGACATTCAGACTGCCCAACAGGACTCAATCGAAATGATCTCGATTTCGTTAAGTCAAAAAAGAATCTCAGAGAATTGACCGAGAGTTTTAAAAAAATGTCATGCGGCCAACTCCATTCTTATTGTCCAGAATCACATAAATACAAAAACTTGCCTGCCTGCGATCGCATGGCTTGGGGTGCCTACTCGGCTGGAGCTATGTTTGCTGCCCTAAGCATTAAGTCGGCCGCGAACAGTAAAGATCGTCGTGTGATGGAACTCGTGACCGCGGATCAACTTAGTCGCGTGCTCCTCGATACTGATAAAATGTTTGCCGGACAAATGCGCCAACCACGTTTAACTAGCCGTGGTGTTGTTGAAATCGGTAGTGCTGAAACTGATAAAGCAGATGCCGATAAAGTTGAATACCAAAAATAAGTCACAACAAATGAAAACATTCCTCCTATCTATTTTTGGCTTTGCTATAGTCGTCTTGGCTATCTTGTTTTTCAAATCTCGGCCGATTGATACTCATTCTATCAACCGAATTGGCTCGTCTACATCCAGCGAACCAGAAGAGAAAACCGATCCAATTCAAATACCTGCACAAAACTCCACACAAATTTCGGCAAGCTCCACTAATACTACAAGCTCAACCCCGAAGCCAACGACTTCACTTAGCCCTGAAGAGTCGCCCCTTGAAACATTAAAGCGTATGACCCCGGTTGAAAAACTCATTCCAAAAATTGAGGATATCAGAGAAGAAATTGCGCAAGATCCTCATCAAACGCCTCAATCATTATTGAACTTTGCCGTTGAACTCAGTGAAAAAATGGATGTAGCCCTTCGCTCTAGGGAGGCAAGTGAGTTTCTCTTAAGTGAACTGAAAGATTGCACCGCCGGTGAAAAAGTAAAAACTGCCCCCTCAGCATCAGCGGCTTGTATTAAAAATGCCTACGAATTAAGCGCTAAATATGATGAGCTTCGCCACGAGGCCGATTTGGTAAACTCACAGGCCGATCCCGAAGCCCAGAAAATTTATAAGAATATGCAGAACCTAGGACTCTGACCACAGGGAGTGACCTATTTTTTCTTAAGCTAGTTAAATAAATCAGTTAAATAAATCAGTTAAGTAAATCAGTTAAGTAAATCAGTCTAATGGCAGCTGCGACTGAATTCAGTTTTTCAGTTTCTGTCCCAGCTATGGGTGGCGCAGTAAAAAGAAGTCGGCCTTCTTGCAAATAAACATGGTGGAATGATTTATCGACTTAAATCCAAATAATATGTTCTCTTACGCGCTGATTTCTGGGCCAGCCCTTGACCCTGAAATCAGTTTGCCAGTCTCACTGCCCCTGTACTCCGAATTTCTAGACTTAATAAAACGAAATCAGACCAAGCCCCCAGCAAGCTCTCTAATCGGCTTCAAGTAATCGCCCTTTTAATTCTGCAACTTTCGATATTGAATTCTCGTTGGCACAATTGAATCAACGCCAAGTCGTTTCTTACGATCCTCTTCATAGTCGGTAAAGTTACCAGGAAAGAAACTCACCTGCGAGTCCCCTTCAAAAGCCATGATGTGAGTGCATATGCGGTCAAGAAACCAGCGGTCATGTGAAATCACCACAGCACAGCCAGCAAACTCAATCAGCGCCTCTTCAAGTGCACGCATAGTATTAACATCGAGATCATTGGTCGGCTCATCAAGTAGTAAAACATTCGACCCGGTTTGTAAAATTTTTGCAAGATGAACTCGGTTTCGCTCGCCACCTGAAAGATCGCCGACTTTTTTCTGCTGAGAATCTCCACCAAAATTGAATTTTGAAACATAAGCTCGCGATGGCATTTCACGAGAACCCACCTGCATGACATCCTGACCACCGGTGATTTCCTCAAAAACGCTCTTACTTGCATCAAGTGTCTGCCTGCTCTGATCCACGTAGCCTAGTTTTACCGACTGACCAATGATCAACTCTCCACAGTCCGGCTTGTCTTGACCCGTTATCATGCGAAACAAAGTCGTTTTGCCGGCACCGTTTGGCCCGATAATTCCAACAATACCACCACGCGGAAGAGAAAAATTGAGATTATCAAAAAGAAGTTTATCGCCAAAGGATTTGCTCACATTTTTTGCTTCTACAACTTGATCACCCAGTCGTGGTCCTGGCGGAATATAAATTTGCAGCTCTTGCAACTTCTCTGGTGTCGGCTCTTTCAACAAACTTTCGTAAGCCGAAATTCGCGCCTTGGCTTTGCTCTGTCTTGCTTTAGGAGACATGCGAATCCATTCAAGCTCACGCTCTATTGTCTTTGCCCGCTTGGAGTCTGATTTTTCTTCTTGAGCCAAACGCTTATCCTTTTGATCTAACCAACTTGAATAATTGCCCTTCCACGGAATGCCTTCGCCACGATCAAGCTCAAGTATCCATCCGGCAACATTGTCCAAAAAATAACGATCATGAGTAACGGCAATGACAGTACCCGGAAACTCTAATAAAAAACGCTCAAGCCAACCAACACTTTCAGCGTCTAGATGATTGGTCGGCTCGTCTAACAATAAAATATCAGGATTCGACAGCAAAAGCTTACAAAGTGCCACCCGGCGCTTTTCTCCACCCGAAAGAGTTGCAACGTCGCGATCTCCTGGCGGGCATCTCAAAGCGTCCATCGCCTGTTCTAATTTCTGATCAACTGCCCAACCATCTAGGGCCTCAATTTTCTCTTGAACATCGGCCTGCCGAGATATGAGCTTATCCATTGCTTCGGGAGACATTTCTTCAGCAAATTTGTCATTAATACGAGCAAACTCTTCAAGTAAGGCTGCTAACTCGCCAAGACCTTCCATGATATTTTCTTTGACATTTTTCTTCGCGTTTAGCTCGGGCTCTTGTTTAAGATAACCGATCCTAAAATTTCTTGCAGGAAAAGCTTCACCCAAGAAGTCTTGATCTTCTCCAGCCATAATGCGCAGTAGACTCGATTTACCTGAGCCGTTTAAGCCCAATACACCAATCTTTGCCCCGTAAAAATAAGAGAGATAAATGTTTTTAAGTACATAACGGTTTGGAGGATATACCTTTCCAACACCTTTCATCGTGTATATAATTTCTTCAGCCATAGTTCTCCCTTTTGAAAATCTCACTATGGATCTTAGGTTTTGTCTTGTCAAACAAGGCGCATTGCAAGACAATCCCGTTGCATGAAAGTTCAAACATGATGAATTGGGCAAGCCGCAGAAAACTGATCTGCCATGTGATTAAATATATATGAAAAAAACTTTGGCTCCACAGACTAAAAAGCTATCGAATACACTTCTTGAGCTTGAATTTGCGCTCAATCAATGGGATAAAATTTCAAAAGACATCGGCATTACGGATCAAAAGGCAAAGAAAGCTCGAGACTCCGTCCTTATCTGTGAAACAAAAAAACTTTTGACTCAATTAAAAATTCAACTCGCTGAACTTGATTGTTAGCATTTTAATGGCCTTTGCCGCCCCCTAGACATTTTGGCGAAATCATGAGTTTTTGCGCATCATCAAGCCTACCCCATTCATCAAGAGTGAAGAAGCGTTCGCTTAGTGCATGCACGCCGCTAGAAAGCTCATCTGCTAAAATTTCATGAGCTTTTCTGGCCCGCTCAACACGGGTCATTTCTTTAAAAAAATCAGAGACAACCAGTAAGCGAAAATGAGTTTCGCTGCCCGCGGGAACCTTATGTTTGTGACTTTCATTTTCAAGTTCGAAGTAAGTTGGATGAAAGTACTGCTCAATTTTATCTCGAATCGAATTTTCAAATTTCAATTAGAACTCCTGACGCCGATACTGGTCTGTAATGCAAGATGATCTGAACCCAAAAGGCCTTTTGTAAGGTCAGCAAAATCAATCAGCTTTGAATGCAAAATTTTTAAGCGAATACTTTGGCGCAAGTTTTTCAGAAATATAAAATCAATTCGTCGCTTTCTATCATTGTACTCATTAAACATCGCGGTCACAGTACTTCGACCAAATGAGCTCATTGGCAACTCGAAAGCATGTCCATATTGGATGTTTTCGGCATTTCTTGAGATATCCCAAGTATAACCCGGATAGGCAGGGTCTTCAGCTTCAGCATTTTTGTTACGGTAAGTATCGACATAGTTTTCAAACAAGACTTGGGTATAAGCCTGACTGCTCTCGCTAGAGTTAAAATCACCGGCCAATATTACTTGATCGAAGTTCTTCTCAAAAACTCTGGTCACTGAAAACAGCACCTCAAGCTCATTTTTTCTTCGTTGGTCTGCCGCTTTTATCTCGGATTTAGAAATCTCATACTCCTCGTCATTTAAAATACCCTCAGCCAGGGCTGCCTTCAATTTATCCTCAATGAAAGGCGAATTTTCTGTACCATGATGCAAATGGGTACAGACGAAGAGCGTGCGCCCAAATTTAGCATGTGAGGACTCCGCAAATAATGCATAGCGATTTTCAGAAAAATGAAAACTGAAATCTACACCAGCAAATCCAGGTCCGCCACTCAGCTTTTGACCAAAGAGTTTCTTCATATTGAATTCGGGCTTTGCAAGTATTACTAAACCAGTCGAGAGATTCTCAGGCAAACCGATGCCAAAAACCTTCACCCCACTCTGGTCAACTTGCAAGCACGCATCGTAGCCAAGTGCCTCAAAGTCTGACAGCCTGTCCTCAATGGGGCTGACTTCCTGCAAAAACACTATGTCAGCATTTAATTTCTTTAGATAATCGAGTTGCAATTGATAACGCTGGTGCTTTCGCCCTACGGGCTCTAACTCACGAAACTGTATAAGGTTTTTTGCTGTCAATGCGTGCCAACAATTATAGTTTAATACCTTGATTTCAGTCACGCTCATCGCTAAATCTTAAGCGCGATTATGGACGAGAGAAATCCTAGCTTCTTGAAAAGTCACATCGATTTTCTCATTTGTCACGAGCGAGATAAACCCAATGCCGAACTTAGGATGCTCAATGGCAACTGAATTTGAGAACTTAGTTTTCATATTGTAAGGCTGAAGCTTTTCAAGACCAATCTGCGCCTTTAACTTCGTCCATTCAGCGGCCAAATCGATTTTTTTGACTGTTTTTTTAGCGCCCGTTGATTTCTTAACAGTTTTCGCTGCTTTCGCAACTACGAGTTTGAATGTTTTCTTAGCTTTACAAACTTCGCATTGAACTTTTGCAGAGGTGCTATTGGTATGTGCAAGTACGACATGAAATCGCTCTACCCCACATTTTTTGCACATCGTTGAAACATTTCGAGCAACTGCTGGTAATTCTTTTAAATCTTCACTCATAGCCACTGAAAATAGCATGAAATCGCTAGAGAAGTCACTTTAAATTGTGAGCCGAACAATGATCTATAGCATTTGATCCATAGTATTAATGAGCAAGCTTGGTAAATGAAAGCTCAGAAGGCTTACAAGTCTTGAGATTAAACCTATGAGTTTAAGTATCTAGACCCTGCTTTTGGGTCAAATGAAACTTGCTATAATCAAGTGCGCGATAGCCATCTGGAGTCACCAAGCGAACGCTTGGTATTCCTTTTATTTTTTCAATTGGCTTACGACCATGCCTCGGTTTCATCTAGCTCCCGGGTAAACGTATATGCGGTGTGGGGTCTTGAGACTTTTTACGGCAGTTTCCTGACTATTTAAATAGTAGGGCCCTTCGCCCTTCTCAAGTCTTCGTTGAAAACGAATTAAACTAGCCTCATCCTCGGGATCAACATCAAAGCCAGCATACTCCAAGTTCGGCCTAATTTTCAATTTATCAACTTTAGTTAAAAACCGATCCCATTGCTCAGGAATTACTTTTAATCGATAGGTCAAAGTTCTCGCATAAGTGTGCACCGGTGTGAATGAAGTTAAGACTTCGAACTCGCCATAATTGGCATGTAACTTTACTGAAGGTGATGTCCATTGGGTCATGCCACAGCAAGTTCTGACGTTTGCATACCATAAGCCAAAGGCTTTTGAAACAAAGCCAATTCCGTGAAACTGATCTTCTTTCTTAAGCAATGAATTCACCGAGCAAAGATTGTGAGCTACCCATTCACCCTTTTGCGACATTGTCGGAATGATAATAAACAATGACAATGGCACCCATACCTCATCCTCGGCCAGATCAACTTCTAAGGCCTCCAAAACTTTCGCGGTAAGAGCCGTTTTTTTTGCCGCGAACCCGGCGACAAAACCAGGAACAATCGCGCAATCATAGAACACCCAACGAGGCATTGCCATATTTGTTCCACTAAAGGCCTTGCTTTCAAGACGCAAAATTCGATCTGCAAATTTGACTTCATCCATATTGAGTGGATTTTTATAAATCACATGATGCTTACTAAACCATTTCACCTGAGAATGAAAATCTCCTGGATTTTCAATGCGATTCTCTGGCCGAACAAATACGTAAGGACAAATATCTGGATGCTTCATCCAAGAAAATTTTTTATCGGTAAATATTTTATCGTCCATTCTATTTTTCTTTCAGGCTGTAGTCTTTAGGCCCACATAAAATTTGTAATACTTATTTTTGCACGGGCCCCCTACTATACTTTCTTAGATTATCATTTTAATGGACCAAGCATATCCTCGGGCCGAACCAACTCATCAAATTTATCAGCATCCAATAGCTTCAGTTCTGAAGCTGCCACTTTTAGGGTGGTGTTTTTTTCATAAGCATATTTTGCAACTTTAGCCGCATTATCATAACCAATATGTGGATTAAGAGCGGTCACCAGCATCAACGAATTATTGAGGTGGTTCTTAATTTGCGAAAGATTTGCAGCAATGCCATCTACGCAATGCTCGCTAAAGCTTTCGCAGGCATCTGAAAGCAGTCTTACAGAGTTCAAAACATTAAACACGATGAGTGGCTTAAAAACGTTTAACTCAAAGTGACCAGTAGCCCCGCCGACTGCAACCGCCATATCATTACCAATCACTTGTGCGCATACCATAGTCATGGCTTCACATTGTGTCGGATTCACCTTGCCTGGCATTATTGAGCTTCCGGGCTCATTGGCCGGTAAAACGAGCTCGCCAATTCCACTGCGCGGACCACTACCCAACATACGGACATCGTTAGCAATCTTCATCAATGAGCAGGCAAGCGTCTTCAGTGAGCCACTCAGCTGCACGAGGGCATCGTGTGAAGCCAACGCTGCAAACTTATTAGGAGAAGTTTTAAATGAAAGCTTAGTTTCTTTGGCAATTTCAGCAGCAGCTTTGATGGCAAACTCAGGATGAGTATTCAGTCCGGTTCCAACTGCTGTCCCACCAAGAGCCAATTCATAAAGATGCCCCATCGATGCCTCGATTCGTTCGATGCCTTGCTCAACTTGAAAACTATATCCTGAAAATTCTTGTCCGAGCGTGAGTGGCGTCGCATCCATCAAATGCGTGCGCCCAATTTTCACAATACTTTTAAACTCTTGCTGCTTTTTGTGCAGAGATTGGTGGAGGTGTTTAAGCGCCGGCAAAAGCTTGTGGACGATCTGCTCAACAACGGCAATATGCATCGCCGTTGGAAAGGTATCATTTGAAGACTGTGCCTTATTGACATCATCATTTGGATGAATCCCCTTTGAAGCCAGCTTTTCACCCATCAGCTCAAGTGCTCGATTGGCAATAACTTCATTAGCGTTCATATTTGTTTGCGTGCCGCTACCGGTTTGCCATACTACAAGTGGAAAGTGTTCGTCTAACTTGCCACTGATCACTTCATCTGCTGCTGAAATAATAAATTTAGCTTTTTTCTCATCTAGCAATTTTAAGCCTAAATTAGTTTTTGCGGCACATTTCTTCAAAATGCCGAGAGCGCGAATCATTTCACGTGGGAACTTATCTCCACCAATTTTAAAATGCTGCAGAGATCTCTGCGTTTGAGCGCCCCAATATTTATCACTTGGAACTTCAATTTCACCCATACTATCTTTTTCAATTCGAAAACTTTTCGTCACACTCCCTGTTAAACTCACTGTTAAACTCACTGTCAAACTCCTTCTCTTCGATGTGTATAAGACGGTCCCACACCCACTTGATCGGTTGGATAGATAATCAATTCGGCAATATTAACATGCTTTGGTCTCTGCACACACCAGCTCACCGATTCTGCGATATCTTGAGGTGAGAGAGGCGTCATTCCGCGATAAACATTTTTTGCTTTTTCAATATCACCGAGACGAGTCTGCGAAAATTCGGTTTCGGCCATGCCAGGCTCAATATTGGTGACACGAATATTTTTTCCAATTAAATCCATGCGTATACTTTCAGAAATCGCTCGTACGGCAAATTTGGTGGCGCAGTAAACTGCACCACCTGGGTAGGTCCAGCGTCCTGCAGCCGAACCGATATTCACAATATGTCCAGAATTTTTCGCAATCATAATTGGCAGCGTAAGTCTCGTTAAATATAGGAGCCCCTTGATATTGGTATCAATCATATTATCCCAATCAGCAACTTTGCCGTCTTGAATTTTTTCGATCCCAAGAGCTAGACCTGCATTGTTTACTAATACTTCAATCAGGGGCGCAATCGATTGAAGCTCTGTAAAATTTTTCTCACACTCATTCCATTCGCGCAAATCAAAGCAGAGGACTTTAACTTCTACATTAAATTGAGTCTTAATCTTAAGTGCCACTTCATTAAGACGCTCGGCTCGCCTGCCAGTTAAAACAATATGCATTCCATCTTCAGCTAGCTTTTCGGCGATCGCCCTGCCAAATCCCGAACTTGCACCTGTAACAATGGCCCATTTATTTTTCATTTTAATCAACCCTTAAAAGTAAAAAAATAGCCCAAGATAAGGCTCGATCCCAGAAATTTCATAAGTGGATGAAGTCGTCGCTCCTGCAGATTGCGTTGAACTGTATTTAATATCTGAATACATAATTTGTGGGCCCCAGGCGAAACTAGGCGCGGCAGGAAACAGATAAGCCAGTGAAAACTCAGGCCCTGTTCCGTTACCATAAATGATCTCAGATCCCCCACTTGCTTCAGTCAAACTTCCAGCGAGATAATAGGCCATCGAAAAGTAAATACTACCGGCTGTGAAGCCTAGCACAGGACCATAGACGCCACCGCGAAAGGAGGTTGATCCGGTCTCATTGGTATAGCGATAATTCGCTCCAACATAAAGAGTCTCAGTATATTGATAGCCTAGTGAAGGCACAGCGTTCAAATACTGCGTTGTTGTTGCATTACCGCCGTTAACCGATACATTACGCGTACGAAATTCAAGTGGAAGATGAAATGCAAAGGCGCCTCTGCCCGGGCCGGCTTTTGTTTGGTGCACAGCCAATATACAAACCAAAACCATCATAGATTTAAAGTAGATCCAATATGATTTCTGCAGCACAAGGCCCCCCAATTCTGAAGATTTGACTTAAGAGCGTGGCTAAAAAACTAGTAGTTCCAGTCTCAAAAGAGACCCTTTAGATGTCAAGGTGCAAATGCTGGATCAATCTCGCTTCAATTTCAAGCGGAGGTGTGCTAGAGTCCTAACGCATGTCAATCCAAACTCACCACAAATATTGGCTGATGAAGTCGGAGCCCGAAGTCTACTCAATTGATTCTCTCGGCGAGGAGCAAAAGACTTTATGGACCGGCGTGCGTAATTACCAGGCGAGAAACTTCATGATGAATGATATGCAGATCGGTGATCCCATTTTATTTTATCATTCGAATGCTGAGCCCCCAGGCCTAGCAGGCCTTGCACGTGTGAGCAGTCTGGCGCGGCCGGACCCCACAGCACTTGATAAAAAATCAGACGGTTTTGATCCCAAATCAACCAATGAAAAACCAATTTGGTACTGTGTTGAAGTTCAATTTGTTAAAAAATTTACGACTTTCCTAACTCTAGCGCAGCTAAAGTCCAATAAAAAACTCAAAGACCTATTAGTCGTTAAACGTGGACAACGCCTTTCTGTACAACCTGTCATTGAAAGAGACTTCGAGTTGATTGTGAAATTAGGCCAATTTCTTGATTGACATCAATAATGTCAAAATAATCTTGGCTCCAATGGAGGGGGTTGTCGATTCGATAATGCGAGATATTCTAACTCGCATTGGGGGTATCGATCTTTGTGTAACTGAATTTATTCGAGTTACTGACCAATTGATTCCCGATCATGTATTTTATAAATACGCTCCAGAACTTTTAAATTCTTCTCTTACCAAGGCTGGCACACCACTAATCGTTCAATTCCTCGGCAGCAACTGCGAAATG
Organism: Bdellovibrionales bacterium; assembly: GCA_043784965.1. Taxonomy (GTDB): domain Bacteria; phylum Bdellovibrionota; class Bdellovibrionia; order Bdellovibrionales; family JAMPXM01; genus JAYTQQ01. The sequence goes on along the minus strand of JAYVXS010000324.1, from coordinate 5,498 downwards.
CTAGCCGCCAATTCTTCAAGAGCAGTCGCTCTTGGTGCCGGCGGCATTGATCTCAACTTTGGCTGCCCTGCTAAAACGGTCAATCGTCATGACGGCGGCGCGACCTTACTCAAAAATCCACAGCGAATTTTTGATATCATAAAAGCTGTAAGAACTGCTGTGCCAATTACTTGCGGTGTCTCGGCCAAAATTCGCTTAGGTTTTCATGATAAGAGTCAATTTTTAGAAATTGCTCAAGCTGCGGAAGCCGCCGGCATTCATTTTATAACTGTTCATGCGCGGACTCGAGACGAAGCTTATAATCCTCCGGCACACTGGGAGTATATTGCAAGAATTAGAGAAGCACTCAAGGTTCGAGTTATTGCCAACGGTGACATCTGGAGCCTCGAAGATTTTAGACTATGCAAACAGGTCACTGGATGTGAAAGCTTTATGCTCGGCCGAGGCCTCGTGGCTTATCCTTCTCTGGCCCGGCAAATTCAAAATGAAATAAACCCTAACTTGACTCAAGTTTTTAATGAGAAACCCGCTCTGAATTGGCGAGAAATCTTGAGCTTTTATCGCGAGTTCATAGATTTGTCCGAACAAAAAAAGTCCCCTCGCTTTGCTGTGGCCCGCGGCAAACAATGGCTGAAACAATTTGCGCGAAATTATCCAGAGGCCATCCCACTTTTTAATGAAATTAAAGTATTCGAAAACATTCAACTGCTAAGATCTGCTCTTGAAACATCAGTCTTATAGCATTTTAATTAAAAGTCAGATAAAGTTTAAGAATAAAAAGGAGCCCCAATGGCAAAAGTGCTAATTTATTCAAAGAATAATTGTCCCTTCTGTGTTCGTGCAAAAAATTTACTTACACAAAAAGGCGTTGCCTTCGAAGAGATCAATTTAGAAGGTAAATATGATGAACTCGATGCCCTCAAAAAGAAGACTGGTCATATGACGGTGCCGATCATTTTTATAAATGAAAAATTAATCGGCGGCTTTAGTGAGCTCTCAGCCCTAGAGTCACAAAATCAGTTAGATAGCCTTTTGAAGTAAAAATAGAAACAGCCTCGACTGATCACTGCCACGTCAACCGAAAAACTGTTGACTGCAGCGGCTGCCTGCAAACCGTTCCAACACAAAAAAGCTTCTCCTCGCTGCAATATCCTACTGCCCTCGACCATATTGCTTTACTGCCGAAGTTCAGTTCGCGCCGACATTTCTTGTTCAACTGAAAAAAAGACCTTCAAATAGGACTTAACTTCACTAAAGTTTTTTGCCTTAGTCATAAGTGAATAAAGCTGATGACCAAAGAGAAGCCATGGGCTCCCAGTCTTAACAAAGAAGCGAAACTTACGTAAACCTAGGTTTTCACCAAAATATTTTTCGCAGAGCCAAGCCATCTTCGCAACTGCGAGGCCATATTCAGCGCCCTCTTCAATAGGGGTTCGGGGTGCAGTTTTACCAGCCTTCAAGGGTGGTGGCGCGAAGCCGAGACGCTCTCCCAATTGCCAAAACAGCCAAGGCCTTGCCGTCAAAGCTCGCCCCGCCATAACCAATTCACATTGGGTCTGGCTCTTCATCTGCAAAATATCATCACAGGTTTGAATGTCCCCGTTACCTATAATTGGAATGGAAATGCGCGATCCAATGTCACGAATTTGATCCCAATCCGCCTGACCTCTTCGCTTTTGCGCAGGTGTTCGCGGGTGTAGCGTGATCCAGCTCGCACCGGCATCTTCGATCCTGCGAATAAAGTCATACAGCACATTGGAGTCGGACTCATGAACAGCGCGTAGCTTTACCGAGACCGGAACCTGCGAATTTCTAACACTCATACGCACAACTGTGGCCGCATATTCTGCGTCTCCCATGAGGGCGACGCCATAATTATGTTTCAAAGCTTTCTGAACCGGGCAGCCCATATTGATATCGATAGCAACTGCGCCCCAATCAACCAATTTTTCGATAGATGCGGCAATAAAGGATTCTTCATTCCCCAAGATTTGCGGAACTAGATTTTCTTCAAATGCATGTTTAGCTGTTTCAGGCGTTTGCCCCAACTTCTCAGAAGGCAGTCTTCTTGAATTCAACATTTCAGTTGGCCAAATAGAGTGGGCTCCGGTCGGCATATATGAAAGGCAAAGTTCTCTCAGTGCCACATGACTAAGCCCTACCATCGGGGCCAGGCATAAATCAATATTCACCGCATTTTCACTGGCAATTACGCTAAGGCGCCCAGGCTTTAGATTCACAATTGGACCACTAGTTAGATCTTTTGGCGTCATAGGGACTTGTCTTGACCCATTGAGCAAAAGCTGTCAAAGAAATAATATGCATATGGCTCCACAAAAGATTGGAATATTGGGCGGCGGACAATTAGCACGCATGCTGGCCATAAAATGCCAACAGCTGGGGATGCAGGCCTTCGTTTTGTCTGCCTCTTCTACAGACCCTGCCGCGCAAGTGACGCGCTTTTGGTTTGAAGGAAATGCTGACGATCTTGGTACGCTTAAATCTTTTTTAGAAAAAGTCGATGTCGCAACTTTTGAAAGTGAGTTTTTGAACGCTGATAAACTTCGACTTGCCAGTCAGTTTTCTAAAAAGCTGCTCTTCCCGAACCCAAAAACTATGGGACAATTGCAGAATCGTAAAACGCAAAAGATACTTTTGGACGAATGCAAAATTAAGGTAGCCCCGTGGATTTTTGTAGAACAGGTTTTTCAAGCAAAAGAAGTATTAGCCAGCCTCAATTCCAAACTGGTTCTTAAAACCTGTCGCTATGGTTATGATGGCTATGGTACTTTTGTAATTGATAGAGAATCTCAACTAGAAACTATTTTTGAAAACCCTGTACCTGACGGGTATATTGCAGAAGCTAAGATTGATTTTAAAAGAGAACTTGCCTTTATGATGGCTCGTGATCGATCGGGAAATATTTTAAGCCTGCCACTTGTTGAAAGTCTCCAGCAGGATTCAAAATGCCTATGGGTCAAGGGCCCGGTTCAGCATAAATCATTTAACAAATTAAAAGCTCAAATGAAGAAACTCTTGAAGAAAATAGATTATGTTGGCGTAATTGGCATCGAAATCTTTGATTGCGGAGACGATTTATTGGTAAATGAGCTAGCGCCCCGCGTGCACAACTCAGGTCATTACTCGATGGATGCCTTAATCCAAGATCAATTTCTTCTACATATCCTAGCGGTTTCAGGATTCAAGTTGCCCAACAAGATCACCCAAAAGTCTAAGGCCTTTGCAATGTATAATCTAATTGGAGAGTCCTGGGCACCGGAGTGGGCACGCCACGATTTGTTCTTTCATTGGTATGGTAAATCTGAAGCCAGGCCAGGTCGAAAAATGGGTCATCTCAATTCTTTGAGCGATACGCCGGAACTTGCACTGAAAAAAATATTGAAAATTAAACGCGATCTTTCTTTGGAGAGTAAATGAAAAAAGCAATTGTTGCGATCGTCATGGGCAGCGACAGCGACTTAAAAATTATGAAGCAAGCCTCTGTTGCCTTAAAAGAATTTGGCGTCACGTTTGAGATGCGCGTTGTTTCAGCTCATCGAACGCCTATTGAAATGCAAGAGTTTGCAGCCAGCGCAGCAGATAAACATTTTCAAATCATCATTGCCGGAGCCGGAGGTGCAGCTCACCTGCCGGGAATGATCGCCGCAAGCACCACGCTACCGGTAATTGGCGTCCCTGTTATTACAACGAAAATGAATGGTCTCGATGCCTTGCTATCAATAGCACAAATGCCTAAAGGGGTCCCCGTTGCTTGTGTAGCAGTAGATAATGCTTATAATGCCGGGTTACTCGCCGTGCGTATACTTGCACTTAGCGATCAAGGACTTAAGTTAAAGTTATTGAAATTTCAAAAAAAACAAAAACAAAAGGTGAAGAAGGCAAATCAGTTGCTATTTCGCTTTAAAAATTGAAAGTACTTAACTTCGGCAATATCAATCTTAAGCTGGCAATCTGAAGTAGACGTTTCACAGGTCTTGATTTTTGCAAGATCGTAATTAACGCTGACCACACCATCTTTTACATTCAGCTCTTTACCGACCTCAAAAAGAATACTTTCTTCGAGATCACATTTTTCACAGAAAAATGGAACATAAAGTGAAGTCACTTTACTAGCTTTTGGCAAAAACCCTTCGACCATATTGAATTGAAACACTAAAGATTTTGGACAGTTTTTCATAACGACCTGGCATTTTTCTGCCAATGACTTGATCCAGTTAAGCCACTCACGAATTCCGACTGAGTTGATCGACTTTACTTCTTTTAAGTCAAAAAATATTTGTTTCGTACCGGTCAAATCCAATACGGGAAACTGAGCATCTTCATCAACAATGCCAGATAGATTAAGATTTAACTCTGATCCATTTCGACTTTGAATAACTTTAAATCCTGACATATTTTTTCCTTAAACGTTCATGTCCTAAAAGGACAATAGGTGCAAATTCTTTGGTAACAGCTCAAAATCTTTGGCCCGCATACCCAGTGGATAAGCGCAAAATACCGCAGTCCTTTTATCTTTTTCAACTGCAATATACATATTCATTGCAAAGTTAAAAACCAAAAATGTTCCAATTCCAGCACCACCGGCACCCATATTTATGGATTTTTCGACGCCATTGTCATAGCAGGCCAGCACCTTTGACATGAGCGCCTGAATATCTAAGAGTCCAAAACTATCAATACAGCCAACGACAAGAGTATCTTGCGTTGCCCCAGCCATTAGGCTAATTGAGCCTTGCTTTTCGACATTAGAGGTTTTTACATTTTCGAGATGTTTGTAAAAGTTCCCGGTATTTTTCGATGCATTTGTGAAAATCTCTTCAATTGAAGAAATCACTTCGCTCAAAATAGACCTGGAACCTGGAAGTGCATGAATATATTGTTCAAGCCTTTCAAGCGGGTCTTTTTTATTAGTATTCGCCGCACAATCCACACGAAAAAGCTCGCTGGTTTTGTGCTCTAATATAAATGCGAGAGGGTCCAAAATGAAATCGTTGGACTTAAACATCATCGAATCAGCAATACTAAGCTCGTGATTGAAGGCGCGCGAGTTTTTTTGAACAATATGAAGCGCACCATTTTCAACAGCATGCTGAATCACTTGGCGAGGTTCAAAATTGTGCGCAATAGTAATTGTATTATTTGCCACCGGCTGATTAGGACAGGTGTCTAACTCTAGAATTTTAGCTTTCATACGTTTAAGTGGCATCATCTTATTATTTTTCGGTTTTTTATAAGAATAATTTAGTCAATTTTTTTGTGAAATCTTCCTAGTCTAGCCCGGATATTTCATCAGTTTCGTCGTGAAATCGCTGATTCGCAGACTGGCCTGGCGCTTGAGAGACCTTAGAGTGAGACTTAGAGTGAGGCTTAGAGTGAGACTTAGAGTGAGACTTAGAGTGAGGCTTAGAGTGAGGCTTAGAGTGAGGCAACCTCAAAGCAGGTTGTCGCAATGAAAAGGTCTCGAAAACGCCAGGAGC
>JAYVXS010000323.1:0-3138 GCA_043784965.1 Bdellovibrionales bacterium | reverse complement strand
TAAATAAGGAAAGTTCGGCATCAAACCTTCAATCCCAGGCAATCCAATTGTGACTCTGCAATTCTCAATTTGAAAACAATTAATTTGTTTAATTCAGGGATTGAACTCAACCTTAAATCGTTCTCATTCGAAAAAGAAGATATCAGGCCAAATCATGGATGATGCCTTCGTTTTTTAAGTCCCCTAAATAGAAAAAATAAGTGATTCCTAATTTTAGCAAATAATCCCACAAAGCTTTCGCCTTTAACTCGCCTTGCTTGAGACTATCCTCTTAATATGAGCATCGATATCTTTAGTGTCACAGCCTTTTGTTTTCGAGTTCCGCAAAACTTTTGCGTTTTGAAAAGACGCCAAAGCAAGATCCCTCCTTCCAATTTTTTCATAAATTACACCTTGCGAAATGAAAACAAAACCATCGCTATCAAGCTTGTAAAGATTTTTACTTATTAGGTTCAAACCCTCTTGAGCTCTTCCATTAAATGCGTATGTTTCTGCGGCAACGGCAAGCTCAAGATCCCCTTCGGTCCCATAGTTTATCAAACAAAACTCCACCAATGATAACGCCAAGCGAATTTCCATCTGTTGATGCCTTGTCAAGATTAGGCCCCAAATCAGCATAAAAGGGAATGGCCGCTCGACTCCGCCCCCGTCAGGCACCTCTGGAAATGCGGCACATGCCAAAACCAATTCATATGATGCCATTTGCGGCTCATTGCATTCGACATATATCGCCGCCTTATACGTGTGATAATTCTGAACATAAAAGATTTCTAAATCTTCTGGAAGAGTACTGCGCACCCTTTCCAAAAGATCAAGCGCATCATTGTACCTCTTCGCCAGAAAGTACAACTCTATCAAATTGGTGTATGTGCCTATGAACATGAAGTTTTGTGGACCTGCCATGAACTGTTCAAAATGGACTATACATTTATCGATTTTTTCGACATGATTCATCGCCTCGCTTGCAAGCTTGCTTAATTTCTTTTGTTCAGCATTACTTTCTTCTTTAGTCATTTACTCACCTAAAACTTTCCATCTCTTTTTTAATCAGAATTAACCTTACCCGATCCAATGAATCGCTGCAGGGGCATGTGCATTCTCTCTATTTCAAATCTTCAGTATAAATAGGCTTAAAGCTGGTCCACTCCCAAACCTTATCTCTCTGCAGGGTTACGGTACAAAACCCGTCTTCTTCGCACATACTGCCCTTAAATGAAAACCTCATAGCATCCACAAATTGAAAGCTCCAACTTCCGGGTTGCCAAACGCTCGCTGGAGCACCGAACAAAGCAAACAACTCCTTCTTTTCCATTCCTCGATAAATTCTCGGTAGGTCTGATGTTGACTCATAGTTGAATGCTAGAAATATTTCTCTTTTGTCTCTGATGTCGCCCCCCTTAAACTTAGTGGCGATTTTTTTTGCTCTCGAAGAACCTGACCGATCAGCTTCATCGTAAGACTTCTCTCTTCTAATGAGTCTGCCAATAGTGAAGGCGACTAGCCGATAACATTTGTAGGAATTTTCCTTTCCCTCACAACTTGTGCGCTTGGGCTCCACAGAAATTTCATGATTGCTGCAAGTGTCCGAAGACAAGCATACTCTTTTAAATTCAGCCTTCGAATTTTCGAAAGCAGCCGCTCGTGCCTCATTCTCATCACTTCCACCTCCCACTCCACAGGCCAATATAATGCCATTCCGAATTTGACTCGATTCCTCGGTGCATAGCCATTGTTCTTTTGCTTGAGAAATGCAAGAAGAACCGATAATAAAAATGATCAAAAAGAACATCTTTGATTTTTGTATTTTCAAAATGCCTCCCTTAATTGCAAGTTTAAAAACATTACAGTCGAATCTATACATTCAATATTCACACGATCAGATACCAATAGAGGACATGTATTCTTTTGATACATGTCCTTCAATGACATCTGGTCATGAAATGATCTCCAGAGAGGAGTAACTTTCTTACTTCTAAAAATACTTGAAAAGAAATTAATAAGGGGAGCTAATTATGCTTGACGAGAAATTATTTAAAAAGCGGTTGGAAACGGCTTTGGAAATCGAAGAGTGTTTGGGGCACCTCATAAAAATCGCAAGGCCAACGAAAGAAAAAATGTATAGGATTTACCGCCAGTTTCGTGATTTGGGCTACCAATATAGTCTTGGCGAAATTGAGAGAAAATGCTCTGAGTATTATAAACTTAAAACCCATTTTAACCAGGCTCGTCTCACCATGGAGATATTTCAAATAAAATTGACTAGTGAGACCTCAAATCTACTCGCCCTTAATTTCAGAAATTCAAAGCTTGAGTTTTCTCAGCTTAGTGAAATCTCAGCACATTTATTGGCTTTATTTCGAAGAATTTGCAAACCCGAAGACTTTGGTATGAATAGCTTCCTAATACTTGAAACAGTTAAGTGTGTGACCTCACCTACCTGGAATCGCGGCGAAATATTTTTTAGTTTTTCTGATTTTTTCGAGGCTTTGGAGCATACGAGCTTTAGGCGTTACGGCAATCACTTCTTAGATCGTCTCAAGCTCCTTTTCAATTCGATGGATCCTATTGCTCATGGCGAATATTTTACACGACAAAATTGTACGGCCGATCAGCTAGACAATTGCGAAAGTAATCCCGGCAATAATGTTACTCGTGGAAGTATTGCCGATCAAGAAATACAATTGGGAGAGATTGAAAGAATAAATGAAGCCGAGGCATTCAACGAAAACTTCTCGACTCATACTCAAGTTATTCTTCAAGCAGAGCTTCTTTGGCTAAAACAGATTGAATCCTGTATTATTAAGAAATCGAAAGAAAAATTACCAAGCTATCCTCTTAACCAGGAGTCGAAATCGAAAGAGCTACGCGAATTAGAGTCTCAAGTGAGATTATTTAATGATCTGCATTTACTTGAAGCAAAAAATATATTGATTTATGAAAAATATAGGGAAATTGAAATTATTCTAAAAAACACTATAGTCGTTAATCTCAAAAATGTATTAAATTTATATGCAGGCGTCGATACGTCACCGATAACGAGTCGTGGCCCTGGACTAGATTGTGAGATTAGAAATAGGCAACATATTTTGCCAGGTGATTTACCGCCATCCGATATTCAATTCATTCATTCGCAACTTA
>JAYVXS010000322.1:0-10221 GCA_043784965.1 Bdellovibrionales bacterium | reverse complement strand
GTCCTTCGGCTCTGGCGCTTCAGTGAAATCAGGGGAAGGATCTTCTTTCGCTGCCCAGGATTGCTTGACAAAGAGAATCGAAACCAAAAAACTGAAGGCTATTAAAAGTAAAATTTTTTGGGAAATATGACCAACCATCCCCAAAGTATATCTTGAGTGAACCTCTTTCTCAATGATTGCGTAGCGAAAGGTAGAAAATGAATTTGCGTCGTCTGATCTTGGTTTTTTTGGGAGGTTTGACTATTCCAAGCCTTTTTTTGAACAATCTTAAGGCCGATGTACCTGACTACTCCATTCACCGAACTTATCAAAGCATTCGTGCGCTGGGAATGGGCGGAGCCTTTACGGCGCTTGCAGATGATTACTCGGCAATATTTTATAATCCGGCAGGGCTTACGCTTCTCGATGAAGGCAACCTAAATATGTTTATTTCGGCGGCGGCTGATCAAGATATTTTAAAGTTTACCAAAGACCTAAAGGATGTGTCTGCGGGTAGCAGTGGCTCAGGTGGCGCAGTAGATGTAACTCCAATTGCCAATTTCATTGGTGCAAATTATGGCAAGCACTTTTCTTCGCGAATTCCAAGTGCAGGCTTAATATATGCAAGACCAAATTGGGGTATTGCAATTATTCCGGTTGATTTGAGTTTGGAATTAGAGGTGCATCAATTGGCTGGCCCAAGTGCGAGTGTTGTTGCGACTCAAGACTCAACCGTTGCATTCAGCTACGCGCGTGATCTAAAGAAGGGGCCTGACCGCTTTTCAATAGGAGCTACGATCAAAGGAATATATCGCGCCTACTACAACAAATCTTTTTTAGCACTGGATCTAGCTCAAAACAGTAATTTATTGACTGCCGACGATGCCCAAGAAGGACTTTCGATAGACGGAGATATTGGTGCCCTTTACTCCTTTCGTGACCCGGGTAGCGGCTTTTGGCATGCCGTTCGACCGAGCCTTTCAATGACAGTTCAGAATATCGCTGGAGGAAATTTTAATGCGGCAAACTTTCATATGATTTCAAAAAATCCAAATGCAGCGCCGCCAAAAGATCAAACAAGATATAGTATCGGAACTCTTTTGGAGCTTCCGAGTTGGTGGGTTTTCAAATCTCGATTTGTTTTTGATGAAACGGATATTGGGCATGACAACTGGACCTTTAAAAAAGGCTCTCATATGGGTGCCGAATTTCGTTGGAAAATGAAATCTTGGTTTCAAGGAGCTTGGCGAGCTGGTTTCAATCAGGGCTATTGGACCGCCGGATTTACTGGCCTCTTTGCGGTCTTTCAACTGGACCTAGCTACCTTTGGCGAAGAGGTTGGTCCTTCGACAAATCCTTATCAGAGTAGAAAATATATGCTTCGTGCGAGTTTAGACTTTTAGAATCGACCCAAGAGTTCCCTTTAAGGAACAACTTGTAGCTGAACAATGAGTGCTGCACCAATTGCGGCAGGGGTTGATCCGCCAGCGATCGCAGTATTTAGCGTTGTGCAAACACTTGATGTTTGAAAACTACTTCCTGCAGCACAATAAGACGCACTTGCAGTAATGGCAGTTGAACCGAGAGTTGCAGCATCGGCGGCAGGGGACGTTCCGAAGGCAGCAAGGGCCGCTGTAATCTGAGCGGGAGTATAGCCAACATTGGGATCATATGTACTCCCAAGACTGGAGGCAACAGTACCCAGAATAGTTGCCATTTGGGTAAGTACGGCGAGCCTGACCAGCGATTTGACATTCGAGGCTTGGCAATCACTCAAGGTTTGCACCGAACCGTCTTTTCCGGTGGTATTGCTAAACGCCATAAAAGCCATTGATTGTGCCGTGGCATTGGTTCCAGTAGTCTTGCTAGTTAGCGCATTATAGGCGCTGACAAAGCGGGTAGTTGAAAATCCTTGCGCAATAAAATGGGCCGAGCAAATAATTAAATAAGCCTCGGGAGTACGGAGTGCGCCGAGTTGAGCCACGCAAACATTGGCTGCGGCACTTGAATTTGCGTGATCCAGACAGGCCTGTGCTGATGATAGTGAAGTCTGATCTGAATTTTCACAGCTTGAAAGTGTTGTGAGTGCAAAGCTTATAAAAAGCATCGATAGAAAACTTGTCAATTTCATGTTCTTCATGTTCTTCATGTTCTTAATATTCTTCATATTCATAGGTCGAGTCCTTTTTGAAGTGGCCTATTAAGGGCCTCTCTATTTTTCGGACTTTTGCGCCATTTAGTCAAGTAAGCGCGTGATTAGAAATGCCTAATCCCATTGTAAATTTGAAACTACATAAGGCTTATGTCTAGTTTTTCAATACTTGTCTCATACTGGGTCGTCAATTTTCCGAAATGGAAGTATGAATTTTTCTCTAATAGTAAAATTTATTTTATTTATCAGCTTTTCAGTCTTGAATTTGCGACTATCAAATGCCACTGAAATTTATCAGAACTACACCGGGGCGCGATCTCTTGCGATGGGTGGTGCCTATGTAAATACGGTGAACGATGAGACTTCTCTTGAACTAAACCCTGCAGGTCTGGGTCGTTTGCGATCTAAAATTATAACCTTAGCTGATCCTGAAATCGAGGTAGGTAGTAAGGATCAACAAATTTTCTCTACCAATAGTAACTATCTGGGGATGATCGATCCTGGCGTTATTCTTAGTAATAGTGCGGTGTCGCCGGGCGACCATTATCACTTGAAAATTCAATTTTTACCTTCAATTGTGTTTCCTGATTTTGGATTCGGAATTCATGCAATGAGGAGATATGACGCCGAAACGGACTCGACTGCGACCAATTTTCATCTAGATTATGTGCAGGATATTGATGCGGTGATAGGCTTGAATTTTAAATTTTTTGGCGGCATTTTAAAAATTGGCGTCGCCACTAGATACATAGATCATTCAGTTATTACAAAGGATTTTGTCATCGCAAGCACAACCTCAATTTCGGTTCCAAATTCTGGAACAGAAGGCACAGGTCTAGGCGTAAATGTCGGCGGAGTCATATCGCTTCCGGTGGCGTATTTACCGTCGATCGGATTTACCGTTCATGATCTCGGAAATACCAGTTACAATTTAACCTCAGGTTCGTTTTATCAGGGAGTGACTGGGCGACCATTAGATACAATTCAAACAATCGATGCGGGTTTTGCAATTTTTCCGATTTTGGGTTCGCATACGCGCTCCACATTTACCGCAGAAGTTCACGGCGTATCCACCTTGGGCACCGAAACGAGCCTGATGCGACGGGTTCACTTAGGTGGAGAGATCAACATTGGAGATCTGTTGTTTTTGCGCGCCGGTTTAAATCAAAGTTACTATACTGCGGGTCTAGAATTCGCTAGTGAAAGAATTCAGTTTCAGGTTACGACTTATGGTGAAGATATCGGGACAGCCGCTCAAGCGCGTGAAGATCGACGTTATCTTGGAAAATTTGCATTTAGATTTTAGTCCAGCAATTCTTACCTATGCCTGCCAATCCGACAATTTTTTCTACACCTTTACGCTTAGTCAGGATATTCTATAGGAAGATGAAAATATTTTATTTTAATTCTGATAAATTTAAGTTTCTATTGAGCCTTTGTTTGATTTTTTTACAATCAGGTAGCTGCACCAATATTTTATCCCAATCCGCCTTTATTACCGACGACTCTCTTTTGGTTAGTGCACAGATTTCAATGAACGCTAAGAACTATACGGCGGCGCTGACCTCATTCAATTTGATGAGTGCAACCTATTTAGCTCAGAGAAATATTGTCGCACTGAAGGCGGCTGCCTACGCTGGGCGATGCGGTCTTGATTTTATTGGCCTGGTTAATTCTTTCTCAAGTATAGGTTCAAGTACTGTCTTAAGTGTATTGTACAAAAGTGCAATTAGCTCAAGCGCTTCAAAAGAAACCGATTGCACAAGTGCCGAGGCCCTGCTGCTTTCAATCGCGGCCACTTCGGCAGGCCGAACGGTTGCTGAAAATTTACTATTAGGACTAATCGAGTTTCAAAGAATTGGTTCTGTACTTGGGCAATATGCTGATCAGGGTGGAAAGGGGACAGTCGACGTTGGATTCAATCCTTGTTTGACTACGAAGGGAACTATCCCAGCAGTGACCGGACTACCTGTGATCGAGGCGCAGAATCTTTCAGCGAGCCTAATGATCGGATTTGACTCACTATCGGCATCAGGGATCAATGCATTTTCTGGAAGTGCCTCTAGTTTTCAAACCTATTGTACAACAATTGCGGCGCTAACAGGTACGAATCCGTGTGCAAAAACGGCGCCGAGTTCATTTACAAATCCAGAGCTTGCGATTTTAATGGGATTGGTAAAAACAAATTTCTTTGGAATCGGAAGTTGTGCTGATACCACTCTGGCAACTTGTTTATGCTTGGTGTATCCGTGAGTCGAAAAATAATTTTGGTGATGTTTGCTTTTGCTATAACCCTGGGGAGAGCGAATGTTCTGGCAACACCAAGTTTGCCGTTACATGAAACTTGGACTTCAATTCGAGCTCTGGGGATGGGCAATGCTTATACGGCCATAGTAGACAATGCAGATTCACTTTTCTATAATCCGGCAGGTATAAACAGGGTGAGCGGTCTCAACTGGACGATTTTGGATTTTCATGCGGGACTTGATGATGTGACAGTCATGAATACGGTCAAGAGCTTTCAGAATTCATCGAATATTACCAGCGCAATTCAAAGTGAATATGGTAAATACCATTGGCTTAATGTCGGCACCAAAACCGCTTTTACTTTTCCGCATTTTGGAGTAGGGCTTTTTGGAAATGCCGATGCATTGCTATCTATTTCAAATCCACCATATCCAGAATTGCGCGTGCAATATTATCAGGATTACGGCGGAGTAATTGGTTTTGGTTTTGAGCCAGTACCTGGTTTTGTCAAATTTGGAATGGATACGAAATATATAATTCGCACGGGAACAGAGTCTATTTTCACCTCTGATCAATTGGCAACGCTTAAGACAGATCAGATAACCGCAGCCTTACAGAGTACGGGTTCTGGCTATGCTCTTGATACGGGGCTCCTCGTAACCATTCCATCTCCGATTCGACCCACCCTGAGTTTTGTCTGGAAAAATATGGGATGCACGGCCTTTACAAAATCGGCAGGACTCATAGCTCCCCCACGTATTCAAGATGAAATGATAATTGGTGGGGCACTTGAAATTTCAGCGCCCTTTATCTCGATTTCACCGACGCTCGACTATAAATATTTAAATCGACCAGACATTCAATTTGGCAAAAAGATTTCTATTGGAGTCGAAGTGAGTCTGCCGATTTTAAGTATTAGAGCTGGATTCAATCAAGGATACTACACGGCCGGAATTGGCGTTAATCTCGGAATTTTAGAAGTTGACGCCGCAACCTACGGACAAGAGTTGGGTGAATACCCTGGGCAAATAGAAGATCGTCGCTATGTTGTGCAGGCCACTTTCGAGGTCGGTTTTGATCCGTTCGGACTCTTTGGCGGTTCTGGGTCAGGAGCTAAAGGAGGCACGGAAGGAGCTTCAAGTGGCGGCAGTTTTCGACGTGGACTTAAGCAGCGTAGATAATATGCGGCCCCTCAGTGTTACAGGCACTTAGCATTTGACGAGCCCTCACGTAAGGCCTGTATAGTATTTGCATGTTAAAAATAATTCTATCAGAAGGGCCATTGCAATCGGTGGCCTTTTTAAATGAGAATCTGGATCGTATAAGATCGCAAAAAATGACTTGGCTCATTTCAGATTTGAAAAGCAAATTCGAAATCCAAAAAATTCTTTTGTTGAAGGCTGACTTTATAAATGCAGAAAGTGTATTGCGGGCCTCAGAGCTATGGCGACTTTTGCTTTTCAGGGTAAATCCAGAATGGCAAATTGTATCTCGTGAATTTTCAATATCGTTAATCAGCCAATTTCTCAAGGACTTTAAGGCCGAAGCTGAACAGAGTCCCATCAATATTGAAACCAAATTCTTTCAGGCTGAGAATCAAGGCTTTGCCAACACCATTTACAATTACATTACGCAGTTGATGCCGGCACTTAGTCATCCTATGGGTTGTGAGATGCTTGAAGATTGGCTAGAGCAAAATGACGACTGCAAGACCCGTTGGGGTCATTGGTTCAAATTGAGCGCCCAGGTTTGGAATGTTTTTTTAAGAGAGAAATTTGTCGCCGCGCCCTGGACAAGCGGTGTGTTGGTAAACGAAATAGAAATGGATCAGCTGTGGAAAAGAGATTTGATTGTCGATCTCGGCTCCGAACTATCACAAGTCGAGAGTGAAGTTCTAGTGATGCTTTCTAAGTTCATAGACGTCACGGTGATTGAACCGCAGCCGAAATGGGCCAATCTCTATTCCGCGACAATGACACCTTATCAGAGACTTCGTGAGGCGACCTCTGGCAAAATTTCATCGTTAAAGCCCAACGATACGAAACTCAATTCTCAAAATATTGTCTATAAAAAATTTACTACTGAGTTGGCTGAGGTTAAGGATGTATGTTGGCAAATACGCAAGTGCCTCGATGCGGGGCATTTGGCTTGCGACATCGCTGTGATTGCGCCCGACATTGAGGTCTATCTGGCGGCACTTCAAAGTTACTTTAAGATAGAAGGCATCCCGATCAACCGTGACCTTACTTCGAATTTTAATGAATTTCGAGAAATTAATCAGTGGATTGCCCAATTACGATTGAGACTTGGCCTCTGTAATGAATCAGATCTTGAGATTTCTATTTTTAATCGTACGGACCAGTGTCGAATGAAATATGATCAATTCGCCAAGTTATTTAAATTTGTCTACAGTAGAGAAGACTTAAAGCGAGATCTTGAGATCGAAAAATTATTTCACATTGATTTAGACCTGAAAAGTCAGGTTGGTCGCGATGTTTTTTTTACTTGGACTCTTAAATATTTGCCCAACTCCATTTCTTTTGAAAAGTTGGATGTCCTATTTAAAAAGATTTGGGCTGAGATACCGATTGATCAAAATTTGAGTGTAGATTTGTGGCTAAATTATCTTCAAGCCCTGATTTCAAAGACGCACTTCAAAATTACGCCGGCCGAGGAGGCAGGGGTTCAAGTACTAAACCTCAGTAGTTGCGAACATTCGAAAACGCATCAGCTTTTTATAATGGGCCTAAGTGAAGAAGCTTTTCGGACTAGTTTTCAAACTGCGTTGACCGCCTTTGATGTTCGAAAGATTGCACAGGATTTTGGTTTTCAAATTTTTTCTCCTGATCAAAAACGAGCTGAATTTCAGGCGCGCTGGATATTGGAGGATCCCAAAAGAAAAATTAATCTTTCTTTTGCAGTTACAGATTTTTCGGCTCAGATTTTGGCGCCCTCTTGGTTATGGCTTGAAGGTGCCCAACAAAGTGGGCATTCGTTAAAAATAGAAGTGCCAGGGCCGACCCGTTGGGACGAAATTCAACTTCAATCTCCCCAAGAAATTTTAAGTCTAAAGGGCATTTCTAACGATGAGCATTCGGGAATTCTGGGGGTTATGAATTGTCAGAAAAAAAGAGTCGTGCTGCCAGATTCTATCTATTTATCAGCCTCGTCAATTGAGGCGTACTTAAACTGTCCATTTATTTATCAGGCAACTAGGTTAATGAAGCTCACTGATCAGCCCAGTCTAGATCTAGATATTGATCATATGACAAAGGGATCGCTAATCCATAAAATATTTGAAAAACTAACACGGGTGCAGCCGATGCGATTTGATTTAAGTGAGGTTGAAATTTCAAATGTGATTGATGAGGCTAAGCAAGAAAATCAAATGCTACTGGGCGATGAGCGTCTATGGACGAGCCAGAAGAAAAAATATGTTAAAATAGCTAACAAGTTTTTAGAATTTGAAAAGACCTGGCGTAAGGAGTTTCCGCTGACACATACCATTGGTCAAGAGGTGAAGGTGCGGGCCAGCGTAGACCCCGAGAATTTAGCTTTTCGAAAATCTAAAGACCAAAAAGATAAAATTATCTTTCGCGGCTCCATTGATCGTGTAGACATTGACGGCCAGGGAAATGCCGTCGTTATTGATTACAAGACTAGTGCGGGATCACTTAGCCAATATACAAGTTGGCTAAAGAACGATAAAATTCAACTAATGCTTTACGCCTTGGCCATTGAAAATGAATGGACTGAACTGGCACCTCAAAAAGTCATTTCGGCAGTCTATTATGTAGTACAGGATCTCAATCGTGATCTGGGATTCAAAGTTCTGAATCAGGACAGTCTATATTCTGTAAACGACAAGAAGAAAAATAAGATCAGCCTTGAAGAAAAAGATCAACTGCTGCAAGAGAGCTATAGTTATGTTCAAAACGCAATTTCAAATATTTTAAGAGGTCAATTTAATCCGGAGCCAAAAAAAATCGAAGATTGTGCAGATTGTAAATGGAGGGAGTTATGTCGGGCAAAACACTTGAGCCAATAGCTCACTCAGTCAAGTTTGATTGTTCAACTATCGTGCGGGCCGGCGCTGGCGCCGGAAAGACGACGGCACTTACTGAACATGTCTTGGGGGTAGCAAATGCATTTCATAAGAAGCACGAACGCTTTCCACGGGTGGTGGTCACGACTTTTACAAAAAAGGCTACGCAAGAGCTCAAAGAGCGACTAGTTTTACTGGCACTTACTAAAAACAATGCATTGCTAGAATTTGTAAACTCCTCGTCGGTGTTAAAAATTTCAACTATCCACGGAATTCTAGATCAATACCTTCGGCAATATGGAAGTGCCCTTACACTTGATCCAAGTTTTACAGTGATCAACTCATCTTTAGCCTCGCAACTCGCGCGACAAGTGATTCGTCGAATTTTGTTAAATCACATTGAGCGCGAAAGTCTGCAGCTTTTAATTGATGACTTTAGTTTTACAAGGCTCGAAAAGCTTTGTCGGCAGTACTATCGCGTAAAGCTTCAACATCCCAATCTTGCTCCACAAGATTCGAGCAGTTTAGAGAAGCTTTGCAAGGCTTACGTTTTGACTTTAGCAGATGAAATAGATAAATTGGTTCGCGCAATTGAAAGCGAAGAGACTAATCCTAAATGGATGAGCTACGCAGCGAATATGGCAAGGCTGAGCCTTGAGTTCAAATCTAGAAATTGGATCGAATCATTTGATTTTCTAAAGAATTTTTTTGAGCAGATGCCGAGCGCTACGCGCACTAAAAATATACAAATTACCGAAGAAACCAATGACTTTAAAAAGGATCTCAGTTTACGACTTCGGGAGCTCTTTGAGAATGAGTGCTATCAACCGGCTTCATTTAAGGTCTTTGCTGATAAATTTTTGTTATGCCAAGTTCTTTTTGACGCTTTTTCAGACGAGTTTTTAAAACTCAAACTTCAGACCGCAGCAATTGAAATAGATGATCTTGAGCTATTTTCGCTAAAACTTTCTAGAGAATTCGGCCCAACGGCGAAGGCATTTTCAGCTGAATGGGACTATTGGCTCATTGACGAGTATCAGGATACGAGTCCGGTTCAAGTTGAGCTGATTGAAAAGCTTTCTCAATCGAAACCGCAATATGTTGTGGGTGATCCTCAGCAAAGTATTTATCTTTTTAGAGGCGCCCGATCTGAAGTTTTTCAAATTCGCGAGCAAGAAATTTTATCTAATGGTGGTGTAAAACTCGAGAAGATTCGCAATTATCGATCTCGACCAGAGCTTCTTGAGTTTTTTAATAGTTTCTTTTCGAAGTTTCGAATTCCATTTACTCCAATGATTGCGAATTGGCCAAAGGATGCAGTCAGGAAAGCAAATTTAGTAGCGAAATTTTATTTTGCGGATCCGCCTGAAGATAAAGGGCAAGTGGACGATGAGCTGCTAGCAATCGCAGATCATATAGGCGGGCTGATTCGGGACGGAGTAAAGCTTGAAGATATTTGTGTATTGTCGCGAACTAATAGAAACCTAACTGAGATTTCTAAAATACTCACTCAATTTGGTTTGCCCAACCATCTTCATGTTTCAAGTGGTTTTTATGGGCGCCGCGAAATTCAAGATGCTCTGGCGCTCTATAAATTCTTGATTCATCCGCACAATAATCTCAACTTACTAATTTTATTAAGATCACCATGGTTTTTAGTTGAAGAGCAGTTCTTAATTGATCAAATTCCGAAAGCCAATGAGTCTCATTGGCTGTACTTGTGCCAATTTAAGGAAAAATTCTCTGGACTCCTTAAGCTATCAGGCTATTTAGAGCGCGCTCAGCAGATTGGATTAGG
>JAYVXS010000321.1:0-3169 GCA_043784965.1 Bdellovibrionales bacterium | reverse complement strand
GGTGGTTCAGCTTCAAATTGTGCACGATTTGATTCGCAAAATGATAATTCTTCTTCTTTGCAGAGACAATATACTCTTGATTCACCTCAAGCGAATTTTTCAAAACCGAGATGCTCTTTACCGAAAACCACTTATCAAAACTACTATTAATGTAAAAAACAAAAATCATCAGCATCAATGCCGTCGGAATCGAACTAAAGCTAACAAAACTTAAGATCAACTTTGACTTCAAAGAACTGCCGATTAATTTATTTTGTCTTTCAACAAAAACTTTTACGACATTTCGAAAAATCAAAAAAAACAATAAGAGCACCAAAATGATATTGAAGTTAACCAAACCGAAAAAGAAAATCGAATGGCCAAACGGAAGTTGCTGGCTTATCCCAGCAAGACGAAATTCAAATAATGTCAAAAACAGCAATAGGCCGGCAATTAAAAATACCAAAAATATTTCTTTACGTCGCTTCTTCGTCTCAATTAGTGTCGCACCAATTAGAGATGCTGCCGAAGGGTTCTTCACCTCGGCAACTGGGTGTTCGGTACTTTTGGAAATTTGATCTTCAGTCATAACTACTTTTGAACTCGGTCCATTCCGATTTGCCGAAGAAGGCTCACCATTTCAATAGCGACTTGAGCCGCCTCAGATCCTTTGTTCCCATGTTTACCGCCAGAACGATCCGTGGCCTGCTCATCGGTGTCGGTGGTCAAAACTCCAAAGGCAACTGGCTTATGATATTTCAATTGAAGCTCAGAGCAGCCCCGTTCGACGGCATTGCAAACGAAGTCGTAGTGGCTGGTTTCCCCACGAATGACCGCACCTAAGGCAATAACCGCATCACAGCCGCTGGATAACAGTGCCTGCACCGCAAGTGGAATTTCAAATGCACCAGGGACCCGAACAGCTACAATATTACTAGGGCCGCAGCCAAACTCTTTTAGCGTCGCTAATGCTCCAGCCTCGAGTTTATCGGTAACCTCGGAATTGAATTTCGCAGTCACAACGCCAAACTTTGAGTTCTTTAAAAATTTTTCTCCAGTTACAATCTGACTCATGCTTCTTCCTTTTGGAACTCGTGTCCCATTTTCTCTCGCTTTACACGCAAATAAGCTTCATTTTCTGAATTGGATTTAATCACCAATGGAACAGTCTCAACTATTTCAAGACCATAACCCTTCAATCCAACTCGCTTCGCTGGATTGTTTGTTAGGAGCCGAATCTTTCGGATTCCAAGAGAACGCAAAATTTGCGCGCCCATGCCGTAATCTCGACTATCGCTCGGAAAACCCAGATGCAAATTAGCCTCGACCGTATCAAGACCTTGTTGATCCTGAATCTGATAGGCCCGAATCTTATTTATCAGCCCGATACCTCTGCCTTCTTGCCTTAGATATAGAACCACACCATTGCCGTCTTGCTCAATCAACCGAAGTGCTTTTTGTAGCTGTGGACCACAATCACAACGCTGACTTCCAAAAACGTCCCCAGTCATGCATTCAGAATGCACACGAACCAATACGGGTTGAGAAGAGTCAATAACACCCTTTTGAATTACCAGGTGCTCCGCCTGATCAAGTGTATTTTGAAATGCCCGAACAATAAAGTCTTTGCCAAAATCACTCGGCAATTTCGCACTTGCGACCTCTTGCACAAAACTTTCGTTCTGAATTCGATATTTGATTAGGTCTACAATTGCACCTACTTTGATATTATGCTTTTTTGAAAATGCCTTCAAGTCATCTACTCGAGCCATGGTCCCATCGGCCTTCATTACCTCACAAATTACGGCAGCTGGATTTCTACCGGCAAGTACAGCAAGGTCAACACTAGCTTCGGTGTGCCCGGCCCGCTTAAGTACGCCTCCGCTTTGCGCTCGAATCGGAAAAATATGCCCAGGGCTGATCACGTCAGAAGCTTTTGCTTCAGAAGAGCTCGCTACACGAATTGTGTGAGCGCGATCGGCAGCAGAAATCCCGGTGCTAACTCCTCGCGAAGCCTCAATGCTAACCGTAAATGCCGTTTTATTTGGCGAAAGATTCATTTTGTCGCTAACCATCATTTGCAGATTCAATTTTTCAGTTTGCGAATTAGAAAGCGCCAAACAAATTAATCCTCGGGCTTCCGTCGCCATAAAATTTACTGCCTCAGAAGTAATGGCGTCGGCAGCCATTACTAAGTCACCCTCATTCTCGCGATCTTCATCGTCAATTAGAATGACCATCTTGCCCTGTTTAATATCTTCGATTAATTCTAAAATAGTATTCATAGTGATCTTTCTTGATAAGAATGAATTAGCGTTCTGGTCATAAAATCAATTTCAACATTAACGTCTTGCCCGAATCTCAAAGTGGCCAAGTTCGTTCTTTTTAAAGTTTCAGGAATCAAACAGCTCGAAATCCAAATACGATCGTTTTTCGTTGTGACTTCGTTGATAGTAAGGCTCACTCCTGCGACCGCCCAACTCGATTTTTTCGGAAAATAAATTGAGTAAGATTTCTCAAGGCTTAAAATTAGATCGAAAACCTCAGCATTCAATTTTGCCAATTCAACTTTCCCTAATGTATCTACATGACCTGAAACAATGTGACCATGAATTCGATCCCCAAGCCGCAGTGATCGCTCGAGATTCAAGTTACGATTCAAAAGAGCCGACGCACTCCAATTGGTTATTTTTAAAGTTTCAGGGCCCAGGGTAAATCGCATTTTTTCAGCATCAAAAGCTTCGACCGTCAGACAAACACCATCGACTGCGATACTATCGCCAACACTTAGGTCATCAAAAATTCGCGGCCGAGCAATATAGATCACTAGAATTTGCGAATCTGGGCCAGATGCCTCTACACTTAATACTTTAGCATTTTCTTCAATTATACCTGAAAACATAGTTTTTAAGTGTAACTCTGTGTGACTTAAATGTCACTTAGTATTGAAGTTCTATGCCGAAAAGCCGATAGGATTTAAATTTTTTGAGGCTCAATATTGTCACTTTGATCTGACTTTAGACAGATCATGAGCCCTATCCTTTTTTTGTTGGTCTAGCCCGAATATTTCATCAGTTTCGTCGTGAAATCGCTGATTCGCAGACTGGACTGGCGCTTGAGAGACCTTTGAGTGAGGCAACCTCAAGGCAGGTTGTCGCAACGAAAAGGTCTCGAAAACGCCAGGAGCGAA
>JAYVXS010000320.1:0-3177 GCA_043784965.1 Bdellovibrionales bacterium | reverse complement strand
GATACAAAAACTGAATGCCTGAGTGACGGTGAGTATAATTGTAGTCTTTGAAATATGAACTAAAATACTCTCGTCCAATTTCAATTGCTTCAAAATACACTGGAAAATCTCGAAAATATTTGATTGTTCGAAAAAGGCTTTCAGAAAAAGGATTGTCATCTGAGACGCCAGCGCGAGAGTAGGAGTCAACCATCTCTGCATCTCTGACAAACTTTATCATTTCTTTTGATGTCATTATTGAACCGTTATCTTTATGATTAGTAAGACCTGAAATAGTTTTAGAATAGTAGAGATTATTTAATTTATTTTCACCTCAATTATGGGTTTAAAAATCTTTTCTTTTGATGATGTAACGCGCCAATAAAAAGCGGCAGGCCGCGCCAATTAAAAACGGATGACCTTAACCAAGCTGAAAGGCTTAGAGGAGTCCGTAATGTTGAATTGGCAAGAACCAGGTCGCCATCAGAAGAAAATGATGGAGACGTTAAATATCGTATTCGCTCAGCATCCTGAGCTTTTAGGATTTCTGTTTGAGAGAGATCGTCCCAGATTGAATCACGAGGCTGAGGTTTTGTTATCGAAGGCCTCGGGATATTCCAGTGGCGAGCGAATTTTAATTCGCGTGGGCCTTGATCTATGGAATGGCAGCGGCGAGGTGAAGATGTGGCAGATCATCGAGGACCTTGACGACAACAACTATGAAAATGTTCTTCTCGGCCTACGACATCTTCGAACTGATGAAGATGATTCGGGAATGCGCTGGCGACAACCAAAAATGGCATACTAATCCAGGGATCCAAAACAAGATTGTTTCAAATTGAAACAGGCCTCCCAATCTGGGGGCCTGATGGTGAGCGCATATATGTTTCAAAAAATTCGAAGTTTAAAAGAGCAAGGCAAGAGTCAGGCAGAGATTGCACGAGAGCTCGAGCTTGATCCAAAAACAGTTGCTAAGTATGTTCGCGCCAATTCCCCGCCAAGGTATAAGACAAGAGAGAAGTCGACACGAGTGGATGAGTTTTCAGCCTTTTCAGAGAGAGTGAGTCAGTGGTTAGTGCGAACACCGAGTTTAACTGATCGAGAGATTTATGAATTACTTTTGCCAGAAGGTTACAAGGGATGCGAGCGAACGATTAATCGCAAATTAAAAAATATTCGAAAGCTAAAAAATGAGGAGAGATTTTTCGAGCAAGAATATGAGATGGCGGAGCAGACGCAGTTTGATTTTAAAGAGAAAGTTGAACTGCCTTTTTTAGATGGTGTACGGATCGTACATTTACATTTTTGTACTTTGCCATTTAGTGATGTTTGTTATGTGCGTGGATACCCGTTTAAGAATTACGAATGTTTTATTGACGGCGTACACAATTTTTTTGAAACAATTGGCGGGGTCACAAAGAATATTCGTTTTGATAATCTGTCGCCTTGTGTGAAGAGCGTTTTGAAAGGTTCAGAGCGCCTCTACACAGACGATTTTAAAAAAGCTACTGTCCACTATGGGTTCGGACTTCTGCCGTGTGCGCCGGCCAAGGGCAGCGACAAGGGCGATGTTGAAAGAGACATCCGCACTTTTGCTTCACGAATAAAAAACCGAGTCAGTCACGACAATATCGTGTTCAGAGATTTTGATCATCTCAATGAGTGGCTCATGGTGTTTATGCAAAATAGACAAACGCAGAAAGTGAAAGAGCTTTTTTGTAAAGAGCAGGCAAAATTAAAAGCCCTTGCCGTGAGAGATGAGGCGATTCTTTGCAAGATCCACATTATGCCGGTGAGCGGACATGGAATGGTGAGGATTAGCCGTTCTGTTTATTCCGTGCCGGATGCCTGGATCTCAAAGGACTGCCAGGTGATTATCGGAGCCTATACGATTGAGATCCAAGTCATTGGATTTAAGGCTGAGAGAACTGTTCATCGAAGAATGATCGATGGTGAAAATAGTTTGAAGCTCGAGCATATTTTGCCATCGCTGGTTCGTAAGCCACATGCGATGGTCAGGTGGGCGCACCGAGATATTTTATTCCCAGAGCCTGTTTGTCAAAAATTTTATGCCTATCTAAAAAAGCTTGAGGGCTATGGGGCCGAGCGAGAATATTTGCGTGCGATTAATTTAGTTTTACAAATCTCATTATCTGAGATTTTTGCCGGCATGTCGCTTGTTTTAGAAAGCGAAAGCTTAAAGCCCTTTGAAGATCTAAAAGAATTGCTCTTTGGTGAGCGCAGGCCCTGCGACGTCATTGAGCTCTCCGCACATTTACAAATGAAACCAATTAAACCCGAGCTGTTAAATTACGACAGTCTCATACCGAAAGAAGGATCCTAATGAAACATGAACAACTCTTAACTGGCTTAAAAAGCCTTTATCTACCGGCAATGGCAAAGGAGTACGTTGAAATCTCAAAGCTTGCAGAAAAAGATAAGAAAACATACGAGCAATATCTTGCAAAACTTGTTGAAGTCGAACTTCATTCAAAGCACAGACTCAAAGTCGATCGTCTGATCAAGCAAGCAAAAGTCCCGCTTTATAAATCCCTTGAAAATTATAACTTCGCAATCAGAACCGGTATTACGACTCAGCAATTTAAAAGAATTTGTGAGGGGGATTTTGTAAAACAAGCCGGCAACGTTGTTTTGTACGGAGGCTTTGGCATGGGCAAAACTCATCTTGCAATCGCACTGACGGGCGCTCTATGCGAATTAGGATTTAAGTGCATGTTCTCTTCCGCACACACACTCATCAACCAACTCGTGCAAGCGAAACAAAATTTAACACTCACCTCGTTGTTTAAACGTCTCGATAAGTTCGACATCATTGTTTGCGACGAACTTGGATATGTGCCGCACAATCAAGACGGAGCCGATCTCTTCTTCCAGCTGATCTCGCAACGAGCAGAGAGAAAAAGTATGGTCATCACAACCAATCTCACTTACTCCGAATGGGAACAGGTCTTTTTAAATCCGCGAACGACAGCAGCTGTCGTTGATCGAATCATTTTAAACTGTGAGACCTTTAATATTGGAGGCGATGAAAGCTTCAGATCTCTCACGGCAAAAAAACAAATGCTCAATCGAAATCACTTGAAAACTGTATCAGAATGATGCATATTGCATTCTCGTCATGCCGTTTTTAATTGGCGGCAAACCAAAAATCCTACCAAATTTTATTGTCGCCTTACA
>JAYVXS010000319.1:0-10300 GCA_043784965.1 Bdellovibrionales bacterium | reverse complement strand
GCACACTGAGGCGGCGCCTTGAGTTTCTTATTGCTTACCACTTCATTGATATAGGCACAGAAGTTATATCTTTGATTTCACGTTCATCAACTTCGATTCCATCACCGGGATGGTCGTCACGCGATAGTTTTACTGATTTTAACACCCAGTTTTTTGGCCAACTGCCACCGATATTTTCAAAGTGAAAATTAACGCTGGATTGATCATAACTGAGATCCATATCAGATGGCTTTTCATTTAAAAT
The DNA here is from genome assembly GCA_043784965.1 of Bdellovibrionales bacterium. Taxonomy (GTDB): domain Bacteria; phylum Bdellovibrionota; class Bdellovibrionia; order Bdellovibrionales; family JAMPXM01; genus JAYTQQ01. The sequence goes on along the minus strand of JAYVXS010000319.1, from coordinate 10,056 downwards.
CCGGTCCACTGGAATACTAATTAACGAAATCTTATTTAAATCCGCGCTCACTTTACATGGACTCTCGACTCGCAGGGTAGGAATTTCTCCGCTGGTCGCAATCCCCTCAGCTTTGAAGGTTAAGTTTACACGCTCATAAAAATCACAGGCAAAAATTTTGCGATTGCCGTCACCCTTCGTTACAAAGTGACCAAGCTCAATTGAAACTTTACCATTTTCATTGACGATGCTGGCCTCTTCGATCAGACGTTTTTGAGATCGCATTTTGAGTGCACTGCCCTCGAGCTGTGAAAAATCAAAAACCTTTCGAAGCGTAGCTGGATTACGGTTCTTTTCAAGAATTTGAGAATTCGAAATATAAATAACGCCGCCCCAGGACTGAAACTGAGAAAGCATTCCGCTGATTACTGCTATTCCGAAAAAAAATAGCGAGAAAATATTTCTACTTTTCATAAATTCTCCACTTTTAACCAAAGGCTCCTCTAAGCCTTATCGGTCATTAGAGGCATTAGCCTTAGGTAAATATGTGAAGTCTGGCTATTTGATACTCGCTATTTGCTATAGGACTTATAATTTACCTTCATATACTCAGACTCCCGACCTATGGCTAGCAGACCGAGACGGGCAATGCAGCCGTATACGTTTTCAAGAAGATGCTCTGCAACGCTTACATTAAGGTCCGAAACACATAGTCTTTTATAAATTGCCCCTGGACTATTCAGGCTTTCGGTTTCGTCTTTATCAGCATGGGTTCTTAAAAAGCCCCCAGCCAACTTGCAGCCGATAAGGTAAATTGCCGGCTCGGCAGTGACGCCTTCGGCGCGCGTAATTGATGGGACGCCCTCTTGAACAATGACTTCTTCTACATCCCGTCCGCCCTTGGCGGCCTTCATCTTTTTTCGTGATTTGTAGTTTAAACTTCGGACTTCATCAGCAGAGACCACTTTGACCACTCCAAGGCCGTAAGTGCCAGAGTTGTTTTTGATAAAGACAAAGGGTTCGCCAGGCAAATTATGCTTTTTATATTGATCTCTCACTCTAGAGATCATTTCATCTACCTTTTTCGCCAAGAGCTCTTTACTAAGATCATCAGCCAAATCAAATTTTGCAAAAAGTTCGGTTTCAACGGTTAAGGTCCATGGATCAATCTCAATTAATTCGGCAAATTCAGTGGCAATTTCATTATAAAATTTAAAATAGTTACTCTTTCTCCTTTGATACCAACCCAATTCACGCGGTGGATTCATTGGACTTAAAATATCACTTCCCCATTCTGCATAGTATTCTGAAAAGTCATTATTGCTGACAATCAAATCACTTTCATAATCGCAAGCCGTAATTCGTTGATTCTCAAAATATGCAGGACAAACACTCAACTTCTCGCCCGAGGCAGTTTGCATTTCTACGGCGCCACTACCTTTTACTCGAGGAATCGCCACCTGAACTTTAAGTTCTGCCGCAGTCATTATATTTTTTAAGGCGGCAATATTCGACCAATAATATGGATTATTAGTATGCTCCTCAGTGAGTAAAAGAATTTTTTGCACGGACTTTCCGTAGTGACGGTCAATGTAGTGCCGCATGAGTTCTGGCGCATGGACTTGATCTGTTGGGCAAATATTGTTAAATCCTGCCGGGTAAATATTCGCATCCACATTGGTGACCTTAAAGCCTGAATCGCGAATATCATAACTTGAATAGATCGGGATCTGATATTGATTGCGCTTAGACTCGAACCACGCTTCAACTTCTTTCAATTTTTTTACGATCTTTTGATGAATCTGTTCTTTTATCATAACTACCTAACTGTACACTTTATTGTGTTTGAACCTGTTTAAATGCGCCAGCCTCACGACCCACTAAATCCGCAGCCCCAGCCACACAAGAGGCTAATAATATCAAATTGAGCACGGGTAAGAACATAACTAAACCAATTGCCAATGCAAAGCCACAAAACTGTGCGAAATGTGAAATAAAATATTGAACCCGTTCTGATAGTTTAAAGTTGAGCAGATCTAAGGAATAATCAGTTGAATCGTAGGCCATTATCAAGAAAAAACCGAATGCTGCAAAGATATTAATGACCGGAACAAATGAGAATATAAATAAAATTACACCAATAATCATAAATACAAAAATCTCAATTAAATTTACCGCCGTCGAGCGAAAGCTTAAATACAACCAACGAGTAAATGATAAATTATCTGATCTTTTTACGCCCCGACTCTTGAAGACCTGATCTGCAATTAAACCATAGAAAGGCGAGGCTAATAGCTTTGTCGTCAAAAATAGAAAATATACACCGGCAAAAAACAAGGCTATCATAAGTAAAAAAACTAGGCTCTTTAAGCCAATTTGAACGAAAAAGTTATGTGCTGTAAGGCCAAACATTTGAACGAAAAAATTCTCAAAGTATTGATAAATCATTGCGTAATGAGGAATTATATAGCCTGCGAAACCAAGCAGCGCAATCACCCCCACAAGTATCGGCGCGGCAGCAATGATCATCATTTTTTTTGAGCTAAAAATAATGAACATTCCTCTAAAAACAGCAAGAAACCCACTTACAAAATTTTTTACCATAATCGGCCTTTACAAATTTACATCAATTGAGCGGGACCTGAGTTTTTGAGTCCGCTTTTTTTGACTTTTCTAATTTGCGATTGTTTAGATACTCTTGTTCAAGCAGCGAATTCGATCCGACTGCCTTTTGCCGTACACGACGCTTATTCTCTTTTGAATTCTCCTTGGAGCTCTCTGTGACTTCTTGACCAACTTTTGGTTTATTTAATATATTAAGCAATTTTTCTTTAGACAGCGCAACGCTATTGAAAATATTGCGCGTTAGATTGTTTTGGTTTTTCGCATCGGGATTTTCGTAAATTTTCATTTGATCGAGAACCTTAAAGAACTCTTGCGCAAGTTCCCATTGTTTTTCTTGCGCCTGTCTAGCCAAAGAAATTTGATCCGGATCAGTTTTAAGCTCCCTTGACTTGGCAATGACTTCACAGGCAGCCGAATAGGTACGAATTAAGTCTTCTGAAGATTTTTGCGACCAGCTGGTATTTCCAAGCTCAGCAGATTCAAGCAAATAGACCTGTGCTTTACTCAATGGCCGCAAAACACTTGAGATATCCTCAAAAGATATCTTTCGAAGTGACACCTCACCCATATAATAGAGAGTCCGCGGCAACCACTCTGGCACCTGTCTATTATGCATTTCTCGCTTGAGCTGTCTAACGCCGTCTTCGGCCTGAGCATAATAAATTTTTGCCTGTTCAAAATTACCCAATGCCGCTAAGGCGCCAGCAATTCGAGCAGGAATTTCGGCCCTCGCAATTTCATTCGAAAAATACTTTTTTCGTTGGTAACTATCAAAGAGACTGGCGAGCGCATTTACTTTATCACCTAAGGCTTCATAACTGAAGGAAAGTTGGTAAAATGCTTGAGCTTGTAATTGCGGTGCTTGGCCACTTGTTTGCGTCGCAACAAACCTCAGTTTCTCAACTGATTCTTTGTACATTTTTAATCCGAAATACGAGCGGGCTAAATTAAAATAGGCAACTTGCGTATAAGCCGAAATTGGCTCCTCGACGAGAAACTGCTCGAATTGAACTTTTGCCTCTGCATACTTTTCGAGTTCGAGAGCCACCAAGGCCTGAGCGTAAAGTTTTGGGGTTTGCGCTGTTACCACTCGAGAACTTGGATCTTGAAATAGCTCTATTGAACGCCGCACTGAAGCGCAACTTGAAAAAATTAAAATCATTAAAATTATTTTCATTTTGCTTCCTCTCTTTGAACTGACGCTAAACGATTACTTAAATTTAAAAGATCCTCAATTCCACATACATCTTGTCCATAGTCCGGAATCCTAAATATACCTACTTCTGTTTCGAACCCAGCCGCGAAGTTATCATAAAGTCTATATCGATCTGCATAGTAGTTTCGAAAAACGGTGTAAAATCGAAATACTTTGTTGTAGTTTTCCTGCATCTCTGAAGCCTCTGCTGGCTCACCACTTACGAACCATAAGGGATAAGCTCGATTAATGATGACCGCCTCTAACTGATACTTCATTTTAGCAAACTGTTTTTGTAAGACAATGGCTTCATCAAGTTTTGCCGAATCGAAGCTTGTAATTAAAACAAATCGTGTCTTTTTATCTTCTAAGAGTTGCTCAACACGCTCACTACGCTCACGTAAAACCTTTTGTATGGATTGAACGGCCGCAAAAAAATCTATGAGTTCCTCAATAAATTGAGCTCCAGTTAATATCTCGAGGGACTTAAATACAGTTTTTGTACCTCGATAAAGCAGATTTGAAATGAAGCCGGAGGGCGCCACATCTGGAAAAGCAAACCACTTGGTTATGGCGTCCTGAAACAGATTGATGATTCGTCTAGGAGCTAAGAAAAAATCTAGCGCATGCTTGGTCGGGGGCGTATCTAAAATAATTAGCTCGTAGTTATTCGCTTCAAACTCTTGTAGCAATTTTTCAAGCGCGGTGAATTCTTGAGATCCACTGAGCGTCGTGGATAACTGTTGATAAAGACGATTCTTGAAAATTCTATTAACGATTTCAGTCTGACCAGCATGTTTCATAATGAAATCATCAAATATTTTTTTAGATTGAACGATTCCCGCAAAAACTTGACCTGAAAATGAAGGGAGGTCCACTTTAGTGATTTCGTCACTGCCGGGCTTGAGCCCGAGGCTGGTCATCAATCTTTGAGCCGGATCGACCGTCAAGACTAAAACCCTTAATCCAAGTTCGGCGGCTCGTATCGCGAGGCCCGCAGAAATCGTAGTCTTGCCGACTCCACCAGAACCAGTGCAGATTAGAATTCGACTATTTTTTAGTGCCTGATCTAAAGGGCTCGTATGAACTCCTGATCTGCACAACGCTGGACAATTAGCTTCGCGTCGTTTGAAAAAACCAAGGGTAAGTCATGCATTTTCTGTTGAAAAGTTTGCTGCAAGATTTCTGCTAAGTAGTGATCTTGACGCTCAATACTCGCCTTTAAGAAGTCGGCAAACTCACGTATTCCTGAACACTTAGGGTCTAGGGCCAATTTAGCAAGGCTTTGCAGGCCAATCGGCGAATAAAGCGTTTTATTAGCAAAAATCTCAGGTCGAACTTTTACCTCGTCAAATATATCCTTTGCCAATTCGAATGACTCAACTACCGGCATTTCTTCAAGGAGAGTCACAATATGATATGAACAAATATCGGAGTTTTGCAGCACCTGGTAAATTTCATTTGCGTTCCTCCCCATTGGGCCAAATGGGATAGCTTCATGCATTCCTCGCGCGGCCCGAAATAAGGCCATCGCATGTCCAGTAGAGTAGCAGTCCACAACAATGCGTTTGTAGTTTAAAGTGGGGCCGATGCTGCGAACGCCGCTAGTAATTTTGCCAAGAATCGCAATTTCATTGAGGCCGGGTGCCACATTAATCAGAGATCGCATAACCTTGTTTTCAAAAAATAGGTTCAAGATTTTTTCTAGCTTTAAATAATAGTAAATATACTCACGTAAGCAGGTCTCGCCACTCCATAGAGCCACTTCAAAGCCTAAGCCTGTCTCAACTGGCTTGTGGGACACTTGCGAGAGCGCAAAAAAATCTCGATAGTAGCTGGTCTCGCCAATTTCGAGCAGCAGGACATTTTCGCCTTGTCTGGCTTTGGCCAGAGCCAAGCTCGCGGCAAATAGCGATTTGCCTACTCCACCCTTACCGGTTACAAAATTTATTTTTTGTCCTGCGCTCATTGTTTCCTAGCTCAATTCTTAGGGGTTAATTGTAAGAAAGCCACTTGCCTTTATTTTCGCCATCTCCTATTATCCCTTCTCGAAAATATCACAATTTTTAGATGAGTTAACTGCTAATTATCGATAATATTAGTTAAATATCGGAGATGAAATGAAAACTAGCCTCGAGACAATTTCGACCTTAGAACGTAAACTCAATATTGAAGTGCCACTTTCAGAGGTTCAAGCTGCTTTTGAAAGCGCCTTTAAGCAGGTCCAGAAGCAAGCTAATATTAAGGGTTTTCGTAAGGGAAAAGCGCCAATTGGGACTATCAAATCACTTTACGGTGGGCGAGTTAAGCAGGATGTCATTCAGGACCTCATTCAAAAACACTATCCAAAGGCTGTCGACGAGCACGCACTTGATCCAATTGGCTATCCCGCAATTGAATTCGATGAGTATGAGGCTGATAAGGACTTTAAGTTCACGGCTGAGTTTGAAGTGCGTCCTGAAGTCAAGGTAGCTCATTTTAGTGGACTTGAAGTTAAAAAAGAAAAGCTTGGGACGAGCGAAAAGTTCGTAGATGAAACTCTTGCGTCTTGGCAAAATATGTTTGCTCAAACGGTGCCTGTCTTAGAGGACCGTCCCGCAATTAAGGGTGATATTTTAGTAATCGATTTTTCTTCCGATTTCGAGCTAACTGGAACCGGAGAAAAGCAAATCCTGGGTCATGAGCTTGAACTCGGTTCCGGTCAAATGATCCCTGGATTTGAAGAGGGCATTGAGGGAATGACTGTTGGCACGACAAGAGAAGTAACAGCAAAGTTTCCAGAAACCTATCAGGTTGCTGAACTCCAAGGAAAAGATAAAGTATTTAAAATCACGGTCCATGCCATGAAGAGAAAAGAACTGCCAAACTTAGATGATGAGTTCGCTAAAAAAATGGGGCAAGGACAGACCTTGAGCGAATTGCGCGCTCGGGTTTCAGAAGACTTTAAAAAACGCGAAGAATATCGTATTCGTGAGGATATGAAGGCCCGCCTTTTAAGAACTTTGGCTGAAAAAAATCCAGTGACCGTTCCCAAGTCTCTTTTAGTTGATCAAAAAAATATGTTGATCAAAAATTTTGAACAGCGCTTAGCCCAACAAGGCCTTTCTACAAAAGAGTACGAGGCCTACAAAGAAAAATGGGACCAGGATTTTTCAAATACCGCGAGCTTCATGATTCAGTCCAGCTTTTTGATAGATGAGTTGGCTAAACAAAATAATTTATTTGTTACCAAAGAAGAGCTTGAACAAGCTATCCATGCAAACGCTGGTCAAATGCAAAATAAGAAACTAGATGCCGAAGCTGATAGCAATATGCGCCGACAAATGGCTTACAAACTAACTGAAGACAAAGTAGTTGAATTTCTTTTAAGCACAGCGAAATTGAATGAAGTTGATGCGAGCGAATTCGTCGGTGAAAACAAAGAAATCTCTTAGGCTGGCTCTTAGGCTGGCTCTTAGGGCCACGAGTGAGTTTATGAGGTTTTTATAGCTCCCGAGAGAGCTTAGGCCTCATAAACTTAAATTCTGTATGCTATTTTTTCTTCTGCAAGTTCAATTCAATTTTTAGATCAGACTTACCAGGTCTTAACTTTAAATACTTTGGGTCTGTACCTTGTGGACCACTCTTATCAAGAGCATCACCAGATGGCGTATATTTAGCTAATATTGCCATTTCACCTTCAAATTTACCACCCATCATCGAATTGCTTGGGCCGATTGAAAAGCTCTGAGGAAATTTTGGCTGTGGTATGCGTAAAACGGCTAAAGGCGGCATTCCGGGTTTAGCCTCTCCTGCGGCTCGCGCAATGATAAAAAGAACACCCTTAGGGGTCAAAGTTTTTTCAAGTTCCTTTGAAATGGTGACAACGCCCGAGATACTTTCTGCGTCAGCTAAAACCGCTTGAGCCATTAGTAAACTTGCAAAACCCAAAAACAGACTTCTCATCTCTTACTCCTTATTTAGCTGGTACAACAACTTGATCAATAGCTCCGAACAAATCACGTCCGTTTAAGTCCTTCATTTCAATGCGAATTCGATCGCCCACCTTCATATATGGAGTTTTAATTTCTCCGTCATTTATTTGTTCGAGCACTCGTTTCTCAGCTAAACACGAACTGCCACGCTCTCGCTCTTCGTTTGAAACTGTCCCACTACCGATAATAGTCCCCGCCTGTAAATTTCTTGTACGAGCGGCATGGGCAATTAAATCACCAAAATGAAAATGCATGGCTCCAGCATTCGCCGTACCGAAGGATTCACCATTGTACTTCACCAAGAGTGGCAAGTGAATGCGGCCATTTTTATAAGCATCACCCAGCTCATCAACGGTCACTGCGAAGGGTGCAAATGCCGAAGATGGTTTGCTTTGAAAAAATCCAAAGCCAGCAGCAAGTTCATCTGGAATAAGACCACGAAGTGAAATGTCATTTACAATAACAAAAAGTATAATATGATTGAGCGCCTGTTCTGGAGTTACACCGAGTGGCACGTCATTGGTAATGACTGCGACCTCAGCTTCAAAGTCAGTACCATGCAAAAAATCAACTTGAGGAATCGGCGCACGAGGAGCAAGAAAATCGTCACTGCCACCCTGATACATAAGCGGCACGGTGGTGAGCGTCTCTGGCAGGGGGGCTTTGCGTGCTTGGCGAACCAGTTTTACATGGTGAATAAATGCCGACCCATCGGCCCACTGAAAGCTTCGCGGGAGAGGCGAATGAAAGTGATTTTCATCAATTACAAAAGTTCCAGAAACCTCGGCGTTGTTTAGCGCATCGTAAAGCCTCTGTAACTTTAGTTGCGAATCACGCCAATTCTCAACTGCAGTTCGGAGATTGCTGGCGATGTGCGTAGCCAAGATTCCCCTACGACCGTCACGGCTAATTACAACCAGATCCCCATCACGACTCATTTTGCTCTTTAAGGTTCCAAGTCTCATTTTACTATATAGCTCCTGTACAAAAACTATTGCGGCGGATCCTTTGCTTGTAGCGAATTCTTAACTTAATGTCTATAAAAGAAGGACATTAGAAATAACGCGAGTCCGACGAGAGTAAGGGAGAAAAAATGGCAAAACTTGAGCTTTACAGCTACTATCGCAGTTCAGCTTCATATCGCGTCCGAATAGCTCTGAATTTAAAAAAAATTTCGTATGAGCTACATACGGTTAACCTCGTAAAAGAGGGGGGCGAACAGAAGAGTGAAAAATACCGAAAACTCAACCCAAGCGCTCAGGTGCCAACTCTAATTCACGGCGACAAAGTGATTGGCCAATCGCTTGCCATTATTGACTATTTAGATTCATTATTTCCTAACCCGAAACTTTTCTCAAAAGATCCATATGAGCGCGCCCTACAACTTCAGGCCTGTGAAATTATCAATAGCGGAGTTCAGCCCTTACATAATTTACATACGTTAAATGAACTAGGCAATCAGGCTGGTTTTGATCAAGAAAAAAAAGATGCTTGGGCATCTTATTGGCTCAAAAATGGTATGAGTATTTTTGAAAATTTCATCGCAAAATACTGCAAAGAATTTTGCTTTGGCTCAAACATTAGTGCCGTAGATTGTTTTCTCATCCCGAGTCTTTACAATGTTCAAAGATACCATCTTGATGAGTTGATTTTTCCAAATTGCATGAGAATAGCAAAGACCTGTTTAGAGCTCGAAGCATTTAAAAATGCACACCCAAATGCCCAGCCAGATTTTCTGCAAGCAAAATAGACCTCCTCAAAGTACCGATCGACGCTTAACTAAGAAAACAAAGCGTATTGAAATTGCGAGCAAAACCACGCCAGTGAGGTGGTGGAGCACAGCTCCCCACGCGGGTATAAAGTATTTCAGATTAAGAATTCCCAAGCAGATCTGTAAAACCACCGCCATAAAAAGTAATTTTGCATTAAAAAATAGAATGGGATTTAATCTTAGGCTTTTCTCATCACGTGCCGCCCACATGCGAATCACAAAAATACTTAAGGCAAGAAAATAAGCCATAAATCTATGAATCACCTGAAGCCCAAGCGTCCCGGTTAGACTTGGAATCCACAAGCCATTGCACTTCGGAAAGTCCAAACAAACCAATCCCGAGTAAGTACTGGCCACCAAGCCACCCAAAAGAAGCTGTATGAAAACCAGGACAGGCAAAGAGCAAATGAAGTAGTAAAAAATGTTTTTCTGAATTGATGGCTGAATATTCAATTGTTCACGCTCTTCTCTTAACCTAAGGCTAGTCCATAAAATGCTTGCCATAAATAAAG
>JAYVXS010000318.1:0-3189 GCA_043784965.1 Bdellovibrionales bacterium | reverse complement strand
GTGGATGGGAGATACTGAAAAATGAAGCTTCAAAAGTCAAAGCACTTGACCGCAGATTTTGATTTTCAAGAATTTTTCATAAGCTCAAATCGAGTATTTTCTCCAATGGGAAGTTAATTTTAAATTTTCATTTTTGATTAATGACACTTATTTAAAAGGCGAGCAATCGACACGAACTCTAGGTGAAAAAGTCAAAAATCTTTTCGTGGTACTGAAGTCGGCGCGATTTGAAGCGCCTTGAATAAATTACGAGATATAAGTAGCGACAGATAAACGTACCTCGATCCGCGACATTAGATTCTCCGAAATGAGCATGAGTTTTTAAAATTAAAAATTGTTTATGAAGGGGCGTTATTCGGCAACGTCAAAAACAGAGTCGAACGGGATTCGAGACAAAATTTCGTTATAGGCGGTGTCCGTCATTTTGATGAAGCTATCGACATCATCGAGACTAAGGTCTTTTATCAAAGCATCGGGATAGCGATATGCGACTGCGAATGGAGTTAAGAGGTGAGTGTCTTTAAGTGATTTTTCTAAGGACGCATCGATTTCGATGACCCAACTGAGAACTTCTTTAAGGTTGTGGGTTCTCTCTATCTTCTTCGAATGAAATGTAAGAAAGCCTTTCAGCGATTTTTCAATGACCTGTTGGCAGTGAAAGGCAATGGGAACAAAGGATCTCGGACTTTTTGAACTGTGTAAGAATCGCGCCGCAAATAAATCTTCGTTCGCCTTCTTGAACCAAGCCTGAACAGATTTTTTATTGGCCAATTTGGAGTTCCTTGCCTTCTGACAATACAGTGTTCGCGATCGTGTTTAATTCGTTCTTCCAGCTGTTGTATTCTTCTTCAGTATAGATGAAGACGTCAACTTTCGATTTGTTTTTCCACAGCAAAAGATTGGCTTCTTGCATGCGATTTACGGGCGATTTTTCTGAATTTTTAATTACCAAAAAAAGGTCATAATCACTTTCTGGTCTCGCATTACCATTTGCGCGAGAGCCAAATAAAAAAACTTGCGTTGGATGAAAATGATCTACCAAGGTTTTTACAATGGCGTCAAGCTTTGGGTCTTGAGATTGGTATTCCATCAGGCAGCCTCAGGGAAAATAACTGCTGGAGATTTTTTGGTTAATGCTTTTGCGATCAGAGCATCATTCGCAGCTTTTTCATTTTGATTTTTTAAAGCTTCTTGCTCTTGTTTTTTCGCAAGTAAAGTTTCTTCAGCCAGCATCGCTTTTTTCTCGGCGTGAACCGATCCGTGTGAACATTTTGCGATGAGAGAAATAGCCCGATAACTTAACCCACTTTTCAAAAGCTCGCGGATCAAAACTGAGTTGCGCATTTTTTTGCGACCCAAGATTTTTCCCTTTGCTCTCGCATTTGCAAGTCCGTTACGAACTCTCTCTGCAATTAATTCTCTTTCTAACTGCGAAATTGCCCCCAAAATCGTGAAAATCGCCATGCCCATGGCGGAGCCGGTATCGACTTTTTCGCTGAGGCTTACAAACAGCACGCCTTTGTCCTTAAATTTTTGAAGGCCTTTCAGTAAGTGCGTAGTACTTCTCGCAAAGCGGCTAAAAGAAAAACAGACGACTTGTGAGACTTGATCGGCTTCAACGTCGGCCATTAAACGATTGAGCGACGGCCTTGATTCTTTAGCTCCAGAGATGTTTTCGTCAGTGTAGATCTCAAACTCGGTGATGCCATTATGCTCACAATAAATTTTGAGAGCTCTCACCTGTGATTCTAATCCTGTCGCTTGCATGTCTGTGGAAACTCTCGCGTACAAACAAACCTTCTTTTTATTCGTGGTCATTATATCTCCTTGTAATTATAAGTTAATTTTAATCAATTTTCAATTTGAATGAGCTCTAGTTTGGGATAAAGGCACCTCCTTTGATTTCTTTTGAGTTTTATTGGATTTGAATTGATGCTCAGGCCAATGCGGACTTCCCCAGGTGGCAGTTCTCGACTCCCAAAGGAGCTTTGCCGTCGCGACATAGACCCAACGGTTCAAAGTATCGAGGTTTCCGGCAATGGCGGCCGCGATGACGACTCCGGTTGCAAATTTTATGAGTGGTTCAAAGTTCATTTTTTACTCCTTGGTTATTTTCGGACGTAGAATTCGAGGGCTTCTCGAAATTTATATAAGCAAGATTCTGATCCACAAGACATTGCGGGTCTGAATTTTTTTGCATGTTCGCCTCTCTTCTCCATGCGAAAACTTCCGTCGATCGCTTTCACCGCCCGATAAATAGTTGGCCAAGGATTTGAGATCTTAAACTCAAACAGGATTTCAATTTGGCGTTGGCCTGAGGTTCGAAGGTTCACAGGATTCACTTCAATTTTATTTTGTACATGGTTCATTCTTTAGCTCCTTTGTTATTTGCTTTTGTTTAGTTTGATTCTTTTGATTATAAATTCGATTCCTTGGCTACGCCATTGCTTACCCATGCGAGTTTTGATTTTCTTGGCGTTCAAGTGTGCGGCGATGGAATTCGGGGACTGACCTCTTTTCCATAAGGCTTCGATGTTTTTTAAAACGACATACTCTTTGGGTTCCTTGACGAGCTCGCCGTAAAGAACTGCAAAGCCATAAGGCGGGTTCGCCGATGGGCTCGGTTTGGTCTTGAGTTTTTTATATTCCGGAGATCCGTTTGATGGCCTCAATGAAACGCCCGCAAGGCGAAGCGACTTTGTGACAAAGGATTTTGAGCAACCGAGGCGAGCGGCGATCTGGCGTGTAGTGAAACCATTAGCGTAAAATTGGGCTGCTTCACTCGAAATGCCGGCTTGAGTGATTTTTAAAAAATGAATGAAATCATGATGATGCTGTGGTTTAGTTATTGTACGGTTTGCCGCTCCAATTCATATAGTTAGTTTCAGGCAAAAATTTGTAAATCGCTTTCATATTAAGTAGTTGAATTAACTTGAGACCCAGTTCGGTCTTTGAAGAGCAGACCCCCTTAGAGCCCTCTAGATAACTCTAGTTCCCTGCCAAAACCCTGCCACCGTCGCCTCTCTCTAAAAAATTTCGCTCGTTTTCAGATTTTCTGAAATGCAGCGAAATTTTATTAGTTTTCAAATTCTCATCCTAAAACCCAATACCAGAGAGGCATTCATGGAAAACCACGGACTCATCATTCGGCACCTGCGCCGTCTTGCAGGACTTAACGTTCAACAAACA
>JAYVXS010000317.1:0-3199 GCA_043784965.1 Bdellovibrionales bacterium | reverse complement strand
AATTGCCTATGGCCCCAAAGCTGGCCAAAAAGTATTCACCATCAAGACTCAAGATCCAGAAGAACACACACTCCAAGGTGGGCTCACGGCAAATGAACAGGGCTTCTCAATGCACGCGGGGACTTGTTGCGAACAGCATGAGCGAAAAAAACTTGAGTTCTTATGCCGCTACATCTCAAGACCCGCTCTCTCCGAAGACCGCCTTTCAATTGCAGCCAACGGCAATGTCATCCTAAAACTCAAAAACCCATACTCAAACGGCACTACTCATATCAACTTCTCACCCCTTGAGTTCATCGAAAAACTTGCGGCCCTTGTGCCAAGGCCAAGGATTCACCTTATCAGATTTCATGGACTATTCGCTCCGCACGCAAAAACCGCTGAGACCGGGGAGCTAAGCCAAGGCATATCTCGGCTAATGTCTAAAAGTGGCTTTGTTTTTCCTAATCCCTCCTTTGATTTCGCTGCTGACACTGCCCCAGGAAAGTATGTGTTAGCTAGGATTCAAATTGCAGACTCGTCAAAAAATGTTAGCACCTACCAGGCGGGAATGCTTGATAAATACTACTCGTCAGTCAAAGAGGATCAACAAATTACCAATATTCCTCTTGTGGCATTCAATGTCGATTCAAAAAATTTTCCTTCTGATCAGAAGGCACCGGTAGTCAAGAGTATGAAAATCGCTGGGACACGTGGTGAAAAACTGTTTTTGATGGTCGACATACAAGATGATGTTTCTGGTATTGAACCAGAAGTTTACAACTACTCTAACAAGAAGACGGGATTTTTCACGGCGAGTCTAAGACATGAGAAATATGCGTCAGAAGAGCTCAAATTGTCTTCTGTGAAACAAGTTAGCGCTATGACATATGCGCTGATTTTTGATGTTCCTCGAGATTCGGTTCCTGGAGCGTATACAGCGGGGAATACTTAAGAGGGAAGCAAGAAACAGCTTTAATCCGTCCTAGCCTTATATGAAGTTAAAAAAAGCGAATGAATTGCTAGGGCATTATGACTGAAATCTCGTAATAGCTCCTCAATTTTGAGTTTAGATACCACGCTTGAATATGCCAATACTAAACTTGGAATATAAACGATCTTTTATTTATCAAAGGTCATTGGCTTGGGCACCGAAGCGAATCAAAGAATTCCTTCTGTTCGGGTCGGATGGCTTGGGCAAGTTGCGAGTGGAGCTTTATCCATATGCAGTAATGAGTCCGGATGGAATCGGAAAGTTTTTTCCGCTTTTGAAATTGCTCCTGAACGAACTCGGTTTCTACCCTATCAAGTTTCTGCTGGTAGCGCGTCCAATTTTCAGGATTGAAATTCACTAAACTCATAGGATATGGCGTAACTGTTGTCGCAATGGAAATCACCTTTGGCTCAGCGCCAACTTTCTCGACTCTGATTTTCGCGAAGGGACTAGAATCTTGTATTGAGATGTCATTAGCCCTCCTGGCGAATGTAGCTAAAATGGTATTTGTGGCATAAACGTAATACGAAACGCCTCCTCCATTTTCTGGAAACGGGGAGCTAAGCTCGGAGCGCCAAAAGTCCATATCTTTGACGCCGCCCGAAGCCTGAAGCTCACGCCACCTTTTTGCCCCTTGAGCCTCAAGTATACTTCTCGATGGAACCTGAGTCAGAAGATCGAACACCTCAGTGTGCCCAGAAACTGGATCAATCCAAACCCGTTTTTTATTACAGACATCTAGTTCAAGGATGGTACTTCGAATGAAATTTGCAGACGAAATCCACTGAAAAGTACCGACCTCCTTAGTGTAAGCTTTAGAGAGGGTCTCAAGATCCGGAATTTGGGCGCGAAGTGAAATCTGGCTCTGACGGCTTCCATTGATGGAAAAAAACTTTAACTCCCCAAGACCACTTTCCGAATCTCCAAGGGCCCCCAGGACACCAAAGAGGTTTGCGCTTTCTAAAAAAAGCACACGCTCAGGATAAGACACTTTTTCGGTCCATTTCCAAATCTCCTTGCCGCCGATGGCCTTTGCGTTGCCCGATTCCGTAATTTCGAGCTTCCAAAAAGAGCCAGTCTCATAGGTCTTCGTAGACGGATTTTTGGAACATGGTCGAAGGAGATCATTCAGCCCATGAAAAATCGAGTTTCGATCTTTTAGTTTTTCAGGGACAGGCTCACCCAGGAGAATAAGAGCAGCTTTTGCGTAGAAAAACTCTATATTGGAGTTGCTCAAAGACCTGACGTTTTGGAGGTGTTTTAATCCATCCCGAAACCCAAGGACCGCCAATACAGCTGCGGCCTCAATGGTCACAAGCTCATTTTCGTCTTTAAGCATTTTTTTTAACAGGGGACGACCTTCTTTGGCGTTCTGCAATTTCAATAACTTGCCTGGAACGCCGTAAGCAGGATTTCTTTTTTGATAAAGAGTTTCAATTTCTTTTAAGGAAATTGACTCACTTGGCATGTCTTTCGGCTCATCTGCCGACTGCAGTCGTTGGATCAATTTATGTCTTAGCTTGTCCATGCAATTCACCCTGAGATCTTTCATTCCACCGTCCACACTTAAACTGCTTAACAGAAGCGCGAGACTGGGAAGCACTAAAATGGAAATGAGTCTAATCTTACTCCAATTCATCAATATAATTTTTCCCTATAAGCTCTAAGTTGACAACTAATTCAAACTATCCCTCTCGCTTTTGAAACCTAGGTATTGAGCTTAGGACATGTAAAAGTCCATAAAGATGGGAGGAATAAAACTTCTGCTGATCTTTTTCTGCTAATTCTGAAGTACCTGACAGTCTGTCTTTGATTTGAACCCTTTGATTTTGTTTTTCAATCAGCTTATTCTCGTAACGTTTTTTTAGAGTCGAGTCTGCAGCTCTTTCAAAAATGAGGAGATTTAAAAAATATTCGCCCTCTTCCTCCGCATGATTTAAAAATACATTCATCTTTTCGGCTTGATCTAAAGAGAGGTCGGCCTTTCCGAGTACAACTTGCGATATAAAGGTAGTATGGACCTTAAGAAATTCACTTGCCCTTCGTTTATCGCCTGAGCGCGGCCCAGCACTTTCCAGGCACTCCTTGAGGTACTGTCGATAGGATAAAAAGTGATAGATATTAGGTTTTGTCATAGAATATAGATTAATAATCTACTTAATGATCTTTTGTATAGAATAAAAATCTATATTTATTGGAATTAAGCGCTATTCTTTGTTCAGTCAT
>JAYVXS010000316.1:0-3204 GCA_043784965.1 Bdellovibrionales bacterium | reverse complement strand
TGCACATGACGCCAGTTTTCGATTTTATGTGATTTGAGTCTCGCCAAATCAATTAGGATGTTTTTGGCAGGTTTACTGGCGTCATGTGCATACGTAGGAAAAACCCCTCTGACGACCAAACCTCTCAGCCTGCTTCAAAAACTTCGATCGAAGTTGTCGAACTTCGCAATTATAGCTTTAAAGCAGATACTTTTTTTGAGGAGAGAGAAAATCTTACCTTCCAGGAAGTGCCCGCCGACCCAAAGTACGCTATATGGACAAAAGAAGCGATTGAGAAGGTCAACGGCTTGATTACAGTTGACGATCAACTTCCCCATTTAAAAATCAAATTAATTTTCGAGGCAACAATAACCTCTAAGAGCGGTAAAAAACAGCAGCATGTTCCTATTTCAATTATAGAAAGCTATCAGGAGCCTAAGACAGATTCGATCCGACTTGGGATGCTTGAATTAAAAGACAATAAGCAGACGTTTCTTTGTACTGTTGCGCACGAATACTCTCACCTGATTTTTGAAAACGCGAGCCGTAAGGCGGGAACAACTTCGGCCACGAATGAACAAATCGAATTTTGGTCAAAACCTGCTTACGAGGGCTTACCGGATCTCATGATGGGAATGGCATTGAACTCCACAGTGAATGGTGACCCAAAAGAGTGGTACGCCCGTAGTTTAAATCAGTTTCAGACTCTTGAGGAAGCAAAAAAATCAAAAGACAATCTTGTCTTGAGAGCTAAAGTTGCTTTTAGAAAGATCGGCCTAACTCCCCAATACCCTCAATATACCAATTGGATCTCAACGGTTGGGCATTACTTAAAAAGTTTAGGTGGATCCGATCCGTATTCGGAAGGAACATGGCTTGCCGGATCGCTATTAAAGATTGCTGATACCCCAGCGAAACAACAAAAACTAGCGCGACTCTTAGTTGCTCGGGCCAAGTCGGGCGAGAAAATTCTAGACCTGCAATTATTCTACAGCGACGTTGTAGGCAAAATGTAGGTGCTACCGAAACACTTCATACCCACAAAATCACAGTCTCGTATCGCTGGGAAATTTAAAATTATTTTTGGCTTATAAATTTTTGGTCAACAAGGTCCGCTCCTTGTTCGGCGGGCTCCAAAAAGAATGATCATATGATTAAAACAGTTTTATGTTTTTCGAAAGACAGTGCCCCCAGCCCGAATGTATTTAATCGTTTTGGGGAGATCGGGAAGTCGCTCACCATTATCTAATTTAACGATTTCATCAACCATTTCGGACTCATTAAATGCTGCCGCTACGGCTCCAGAAATGTCTTCAACAGAATTGAAACTATGAATATCACGAGCGCTTATCTTGCCTTTAACCGAAATACTATGGCCATAGTCAAGAATTGTAGGGGCTGTTAAATTGCCACCAACGCTCAAAGTATAGTCGCAAAGTGAATCGCCAAGAAGCACGTTCCTGACTTCGAGGTTACCAGAAATATGCATGGCTGATAGATTAAGTAGATTTTTGCAAGAAACATCACCAAGGACAATGAGAATGCTATTATCGGCTCTTTGACAATCTGCAATTGTATCTTGAACATTTAAGTTGCCGTTGACGATTACAGCAGAAGTTCCAATATCAAAATTTTTAAAAACTGCATCTCCCTCATATAATAGAATCGAGTCAACAACATCTTCAAAGGCTTTAAGCTCTCTAATAGTTTCAGAAGAGTTTTTCAATCCGTGACTCTTAATAAGTTCAATAGCTTGGTTTATTGTGATGACCACCGGATCAGGGATTGCCTTCGTTTTGATGGCTGTCTTTGCCTTAGCTTTTGGCTTTTTAGAGCTTTTTGAAATTTTTTTAACTTCTTTTTTACGTAATTTTTGCTTTGCCATCTTGTCTCCTACTTCTGA
Source organism: Bdellovibrionales bacterium (assembly GCA_043784965.1). Classification (GTDB taxonomy): domain Bacteria; phylum Bdellovibrionota; class Bdellovibrionia; order Bdellovibrionales; family JAMPXM01; genus JAYTQQ01. The sequence goes on along the minus strand of JAYVXS010000316.1, from coordinate 1,322 downwards.
AGTTAAAATAGTATAGTTGGGGCTTAAAATTACAAGGAATTTCTCCTCGATTGTAACGTCGAACAAATTTATGTCTTTGTATTTTGTCGAGATAGGATTTTGGTGAAACTTTTGAATAGAATAGCAGACTTGAATGGGAAGAGTAACTAATGTGTATTCATCTTTATTTTGAACAATAACAGTTCCGCTCAAGTTTGCTTTAATATTGCTTTTGGCAAATGCCACGTCACCAAAGGTAAAGGCGCATTTTTCATTTCTTAAGCCTATTTGAAACCCCTTGTTTGAGCTGGGCCCGGCCATTTTTTTCCTTATTACAGTAGTTCTTCTCAAAATTCTAAAGTAAACTTCCTTTAAGTATTTATCTACTGAAGTAGACAGTGACCGCGGGATAAAACTATCGTCTTTGCGCATAAGCGGAAAAATTGGGAGCTGTTCATTTAAATCATCTACTGTTGAATAGCTGAGACAATCTCGAACTCCTATCGGCGGCACCCCAGGCAGCGCAAGAGCGTGCGGTTCGTTTACTTTGGTGACTTCTGCCCCAATTCCTTCAGCCCTTAAGTTTTTAGTGACCATAAAAAAAATACAGTTTGTAAATTCTATGAGTTTGATTTTTTAAATAATGATACATATGGCATCACTTAGAATTCACGGAGAAAATTAGGCCACAAGTTCGCTTTTAAATCAATAAAGGAGTTTTTTATGAAAAGTATATTAGTATTGCTATTTTGCGGGGCCTCGCTGCAAGCTGCAGCTTATGAACCACCTTTCGTTGTTGTTGGTAGTTCCCAATACAAATGCATTGTGCGAGATGAGTCTGGTGTTGCAAGCGATCTTGATTTGGTAATCATTGAAGATTCCGGTCAAGCTTGGGCGTCAGGCAAAACTGGCTTTTACCTTTTTGCTTTATTAAACCAAAACAGAATTCGTAATTCAGCAACAGTAAGTGCTTGGCTTGTGAAGAGTTTCGCCAACGCCGAGGACCTTTTGAAAAATGGTAATAGACCAACGGCCTTGAAACATCTTATGGAGAACCTTTCAACGGCCGAAGGTACTTTACTCGATGGAAGCTATGTTCAATTTATGAAGGATCTAAAATTTCCGAACATTCATGTTGAGATTAAATCTGACAAAGGTAAAATCACTCACGCAATTGGGTTGTGTCGATAACACTTCTGTATAAAAGCAATATCCAAAAAAAAGAAATCCCTTAGCTTTACCAATTGTAACAGCTCAGGTCCCTCGGGACTGACTCTTTCTGCAATGAGCAAATTGAAAATAATTTCAAATTATGTTTGACACCTGTTTTTTAGAAAATCTCA